>JAFGDU010000095.1 GCA_016931915.1 Actinomycetota bacterium | reverse complement strand
GTCGCTGCGTCAGGCTTTCGCCCATTGCGCAATATTCCTCACTGCTGCCTCCCGTAGGAGTCTGGGCCGTATCTCAGTCCCAGTGTGACCGTACACCCTCTCAGGCCGGCTACCCATCGTAGCCTTGGTGAGCCGTTACCTCACCAACAAGCTAATGGGCCGCGGGTCCATCCCGAAGCGGAAGCAAAGCAACCCTTTCTTGGCCTCACCATGCGGTGTGGCCAAGGGATCCGGTATTAGCTCCGGTTTCCCGGAGTTATCCCGGTCTTCGGGGCAGGTTACCCACGTGTTACTCACCCGTTCGCCGCTAACCTGTCCCGTCTCCGAAGAGACAGGGCCGGTCCGCTCGACTTGCATGTGTTAGGCACGCCGCCAGCGTTCGTCCTGAGCCAGGATCAAACTCTCCGATTAAAATGCAGTTCCTTGCGGAACTTACATGCTTGGAGTGTGTATCCAGGCTCCATACCGGTTGTCATCCACCTTGCGGTGGATTGAACGGAATTGATTGGAGCTCATTCTCTCTCTGTTACGCTGTTTAGTTTTCAAAGAACGCGGTTCAAGCACCGAATTCAACAAGGCTACAAAATAGCACTTGCTTACAACTCTGTCAACGACGCGGCATCAAAAAAGCCGCCTCTCAAGCGGCACCCAGACTTAAGCTCTTTAATGACCCCTAAGTATCCGGAATACCGCCTCCTTTTATCAAGCGGGAATAACCCGGCGGCCTTGCCGCATATTTCATAATATCACTCGAAAAATGGCATGTCAAACAGGGTTATTCAATTGCTTTCAGGTTCTTATCCTGCGGAAATGCCTCTTTCCCTTTTTAATAACGACACCCTCAAGCTCCGCAGCGCCGAGTTCCATCTCCGTATCCTCCACCACCTCGTCGTCCAGCTTCACCCCTCCCTGGGCGATGAGGCGCTTCCCGTCGCTGGTGGACGAAGCCAGGTCTGCGAGAACCAGAAGCCTCGGCAGCCAGATCCTCCCGTCCTTGAACTCCCCGGGATCGATACTCACCTCCGGTATCTCATCAGGTAGCTCCCTCTCCACATGCACGCGGTCGAATGCCTGCTCCGCCGCCCGGGCCGCATCGCTCCCCCAGTACAGATCCGTGACCTCAGACGCCAGCCTCCTCTTGGCCTCCATGGGGTGCAGGTTTCCCGACTCCAGCTCGGCCATGACTGCATCCACCTCGGACGGCTCCAGGGCCGTGGTCAGGCGGAAGTAATCGGGCATGAGCTCGTCGGTAAGGGACATGAGCTTTCCGAACATCTCCTCGGGGGGATCGGTGAGGCCCACGTAGTTGCCCAGGCTCTTAGACATCTTCTTCTCACCGTCCAGCCCCACCAGTATGGGGAGGGTGAGTACGCTCTGGGGCTCCTGGCCCATGGCGCGCTGCAGCTCCCGCCCGGCCAGGAGGTTGAAGATCTGGTCGGTGCCCCCGATCTCCACGTCCGCCTCCAGGGCTATCGAGTCGTAGGCCTGCATGACCGGGTAGAGGAACTCGTGCAGCCCGATGGAGACATTATCGTTGTAGCGCTTGGCGAAATCGTCCCGTTCCAGCAACCGCGCCACGGTGAAATAGGCGGTGAGTCGCAGCAGCTCCTCGAAGTTGAGGGGCGCCAGCCAGCGGCTGTTGTAATCCAGCACCGTCTTCTCTTCGTCCAGGATGCGGAAGGCCTGCTCGGCGTAGGTCTCGGCGTTGGCCCTAACCTCCTCGGGCGTGAGCTGGGGACGGGTTATGTCCCGCGCCGAGGGGTCTCCCACCAGCGCCGTAAAGTCCCCGATGAGCAGGATGGAGGTGTGACCCAGGTCCTGGAACTGGCGCAGCTTGCGCAGGGGCACTGCATGTCCCAGGTGCAGGTCGGGGCGGGTGGGGTCCACCCCCAGTTTTATTCTCAGGGGGCGTTCCTCCTCTATCGCCTTCTCCACCTTGGCCCGCAGGTCGCCCTCGGGCAGGCATTCCGCCGTCCCCGAGAGGATGACCCTCATGTGGTGTTCCAGGTCCCTGTCCAGCGCCACGTATATCTCCCTTCACATCGAGACAAGGATACTTCAAGCACGCGCACGTGGTAAAGCTCAACGCCGTACATATATTTATTGCTGCCCTTTATGGCAAATGAAAGGGCCGGGTACGAAGCCTCTCGGCCACCGACCCGACCCCCCAAAGGAAGCGCTTACGTGAGCTGGGAACGTTCTATACTGCCGTCAGCTCTCTCGTTCAACCCGATCCCTTAAGGAATCTCGAAGAACAACGGTGTGGTCTTCTCCATCAGCACCGTCGTATAGGGCGAGGCATCCTCCTTGATGAGCACCTTGATGTATTTGTAGACTCCGTCCGGCAGGGCACAGCTTTTCAATACGCCTGATGCAAGCGCACTACCAAGCTCGCCGCCAGCTGTTAGGCCAGAGTTTGTGAAGGTGTAAACCCCCACATCACCGCTGGCATAAGTTCCATGTAGGGTCGAACCTCCGACGGCACAATAACCGCGCTCGTAGAGGTTAAAGCCGGTTGGGGGTGCCGTTCCCATATCGCCACCAGAATCATATACGCCTGATGCAAGTGCGCTGGCCATACTCTCTTGCTCGGAAGCGGTCAACGGATACCAGTCAGCCTCCTCAGGGCTGGTGATACCGACCTGATAAGTGGTTGTCGAGGTCAGGCCCTTGGCCATTACGTCCAGATTGAGGCTGCCTACATCATAGCGGCAAGTGCCCCAGATCCCATCACCCAGGATCGGATCCCAGGTAGTATTCTTGTTCTCAAGGATGATGCCGTTGGTCGGTGGTGGAGCATTATGATCGGTCAGGATGAACTCGAACAGGACCGTCATGGTCTTGCCTTGCATTGAATTGGGGGTCTCCCCCTGCAGATGGAAGCTGAGAACCAGGTCCTTGGGATCGTCGAGCCATCCCAGATCGATCGAAATCGACCTCAGGTCGGCCAGTTTCATGTGGTCGTCGGGATGGATTATAATCCCGTCTTCCTCGTATACAGGCTCTCCTTCAACAATCGTTCCGAGGCCGAGGTCGAAGGTGATATAGTTTGCCAAGCCAGTATCGCCTGTCATGCCGTCTATATGCAGCCATGCCGGTCCCGCGTTCGACCCTTCTCCTAGATCGATCTGCACTTCACGGTAGTGCGTGTCGCATGGTTTCATATCGCCGACACTGATTTCCGCTGGCACAGGTTTGTTTACGACAAGGTCGATGACGCCCGATTCGAAGGTTCCCGTGACTACTTCAGTATCGCTGAACCAGGCGAAGGTGCCCAGGCTGATCATGGCGACGGCAAGCAGCGTCGCCAGCGCGAAAATGATATATTTTCGCATAACGTATCCCTCCTTATAACTTCCGATTTCTTCCTCATACCCAGCGTTGTTTGTGCTCTCGTTCGCGCTTCCTTATTTCCTGTTCCACCGGCTCCCCCTCGCCATCACCTCCCTCCGCGGTCCTTCTGGAGCCGGTGAGCTCGGAGACGATAAGACCCGCGAGAAAAGCCACTGCCGCGAGGATGAGCAGCAGCGCACCAACCTTGCTGCGCAGGAATTTCGCGACGTAACCCAGGTAGGGGATCTTGAAGAGGTATGTGCCCCTGACCTGGGAGCTCTGCAGCTCCCACTGGTCGACGTCCTCGACGGCGTCTCCCTTGGTTCTGATGACGCCGCCTTCGCTGGAAACCAAACGGTGGGTTATGGTGAAACCCTGCTCCTCGAAGGCGATGATCTCGCCGGGCTCGATATCCCCGCCTTCGTATTCCCGGAGTACGATGACGTCGCCCATGTTGAAGGTGGGTTTCATGGACTCGCTTCTCACCACCAGCACCAGATAATCGGGTGAGAGCACAAGGTAGAGAACGGCGATGACAGGTATGGCTAGCAGGCCCAATACTACAAAGCTCGCGATTTTTACCCACTTCCGCCTCTTCATGCCGAACTCCCTTCCAGCTCACGCGCGACACATTAGCTTCCTCTGCAGCCTTAGAAAGAAGAGGGGCACGCAAAAAGCCTGACCGGGCTCCACTCACTCTTATACGGGCAGTGGCGGCTGCCCTTCTCTATCCGCTTCTGCGTACCCCGTTCTCTTATCTACCTCCTCATAGAACCTCGAAAATCCCGGCGATATAGATGCGGGAACCCTCTTGGTCCAGTATCTCAAGCGTGTATTTGCCCGGCGGCATACCTGTCAGGTTGAAGCTGCAATTCATCCAGGATGGGGTTGAAAGCACGCATTCCAGAGACCAGGCCATGGCTTTATCGTTGTATAGCCGGGCTTGCATAAATGATGAGAACGGCCCGCCGTGGACGATGACATCGACAACCGTCCCGCTGCGGCCGCTTTCGGGGACGATCTTGAATGATGCGTCGGGGGTGACTTCGAGAGGGCTCTCCCTCAAGGAGGGGCCTTCGGCTTCCGGAGAACCTCCCGGTATTCCCCCTTGGTCACCTTGAGTATCGCCTTGCATATCATCGGGTTCCGCACACAGGGTGAAGCAGGCGCTTAAAACCGAGGTCCTGCCGTACGCATCCAGCGCCAAGAGGTCATACAAGCCAGGAGGCATGCCGGTCAGATCAAAGAGGCAGGCGGCCTGCCTGGAATCCACGATCTCTACGGAATCCGCCACTATCTCCTGGCCGTCTTTACGCAAGCGGAAGTCTGTCTTAGCTGACAGGTTTTCACACTCGATCTGTATAGATACATCGTCCATGGCAGGTGAGAAGGCGGGTTCAACGGAGAGTATCATGACGGGAGAGCGGATCTCGTGGTGGACAACGGCTTTCTCCAGCAGCACATGCCACCCTTCTCTTGTCGTGAGGATAAGATCGCAGTCATCCTCGGGTATTGTCGCCGTATCAAAAGCAAGGGTGATCGTCGAGCTTTCCTTAACCAGGATTTCTCCATCCTGCATATAACCCGGTGCGACCAGGCACACGGAGGTGATGTGCGGCGGTAGATCACCAATGATAGTCATCATTAACCTGCGTGATCCGCCTGCTTCTAAACTCTTGCCGAGCGACAGTCCGTTCTCCCCCTCGCAAGAATCCCTGCCCGCAAGGGGCATGCGGCAGCAGAACCCAACGACCCTGAAACCATCCTCCAGCACGGCTTCACCGTTATACGCTTCTACGATCACGTCGTAACTGCCGCTGGCAGAACCCCTGAGATCGAACACCGCATATATCAGCGAGCTGTTGATCAACCAGGCTTTCTTTGCTTCTTTGGCATCTCCGTTCCGGGCGAGCTTCACCGACTCGAGCCGCCCAAAGCCTTCTCCGTGGATGAAAACCGCCCAGCAACATGCGCTGCATGGGCCCCAATCAGGACATATGCAACATATATGAGGTTGGGGTTCCCATTCTCCAGCTGATATATTGAGCGTAGCCGATTCCGTATCGCTGAAATATGCGTCCGTGAGCTTGATGTTCACAACACAGACAGCGACTGCTATCACGATCAGCACGGAGATAGCGGTTGCAAAAGCGCTCTCTTTGCTCATCGCATTGCCCTCCTGCAGACGATCGGTTCTGCACCATTGATGCGACGTCATCGCCCGCTCAAATACATAAAATCTCTTTCATTTCACTGCCCGGAGGGTATAATGAAAACAGGGTATGCATAAGGCCTGACCGGGCTCTACGTGTGCCTCAGGGGGTGGTGGCGGCCACCCCCGCTCCATGTAAACCTATGTTCCCTCCCGAATCTCCTCTCTCTTCCCGAAATACAAAAACCCGACCATAGTATGATCGGGCCGGTTTCACCATTAGCTCCCCGCGGCCGAGGTGACCAATTCATAGGCCGCGGTTCACAGCTTCCCCAAGGCTCCTTAGAACGTCTGTCCCTTGCGCCCCTCAAGAGAGTCCTCTGGAAACCTGTAAATAGCCTTTGTGTGATTATATACCCATGAGTAAGAACCCTGAACGGACATAATTTTATCATTGATTCGACCGATAATCAAAAAGAAGGTCCGGTTTTAACCGCCTGGTTCGGTTGTATCGGTTTTTCTCGCCAGCAGCTGGGCCGGCCGCTCCAAAAACGTGATGCCGGACGATCGCAAGAGGTGAAATGCGGCACGCCGGCGAAGGTAATTCCAGGTCAAGGGAACAAATCGGTCTTTCGATAAAGTCTTAATAGGAGTTAAAATCGATACTGTACGGGATTCGGTTTCATCGCTCCGAGGTGATGGATGCGCGTATTTATAAGAATATCGTTCATAGCCCTCCTCTGCCTGGCGGTCATGGCAGGCGGCTTCTTCGTCTGGTTCTATACCGGGATCGGTCTGCCTCAACTCGAGGACCTGGAAAAACATCAACTGGACCAGACCTCTAAGATCATCGCTGCAGACGGCACCGTGATCACCGAACTTCACGGCGAGCAGAACCGCGAAAACGTGACCCTGGACCAGATATGCGCAGACCTCCAGAACGCGGTCATCGCCATCGAGGACGAGCGCTTCTACCAGCACGGCGGCGTGGACTGGAAGGCCATCGCCAGGGCTTTCTGGACCAACGTCGTTCAGGGCAAGGTCGTGCAGGGCGCCTCCACGATAACCCAGCAATATGTCGACATCGCCCTTGCCGGCAGGGAGAGGACCTACTGGAGAAAGATAGAGGAGGCGCGGCTTGCAAACCAATTGGAACGCAGGTACTCGAAGGACAAGATCCTCGAGATGTACCTGAATGAGGTTTACTTCGGCCAGGGATGCTACGGCGTGAAAACGGCTTCCCAGACCTTCTTCGGCAAAGAACCATCCGAGCTGGCGCTGGAGGAAGCAGCGCTGCTCGCGGCGGTGATCAGGATACCCAATTACTACTCCCCCTACCTGAACATGGAGGCCGCCGTCGAGCGCCGCAACGTGGTCCTGGACAAGATGGACGAGCTGGGATACATCACCTCGACCCAGGCCGAAGGGGCCAAGAGCAAAGAGGTAGTCGTACAGGAGATTCCGAAGGAAGCGCCAAGCCCTGTCGCTCCTTACTTCGTTGAGTACGTGAAGAAATATCTCTACAACGTCTTTGCCGCCGACGCGGACCTGCGGGCCAAGTTCGGCGACCTCTCGCCGGACGATATCATCTTCCGCGGCGGTCTGCGCGTCTATACCACCATCGACCTCAACCTGCAGAAATATGCCGAGGACGCTATAACCAGCACCCTCAACAGGGAGGGCGATCCCAGCGCCGCCCTCTGTGCCGTCGACCCGCGTAGCGGGGAGATCAAGGCCATGGTGGGAGGGCAGGATTACAGCGAACTCCAGTACAACATCGCCGCACAGGGTGGACGCCAGCCTGGTTCCGCCTTCAAGGGATTCGTGCTCACCACGGCCATCAGCAACGGCATATCACCCTATAAGAGCTATGATTCATCTCCCACCACCCTGGAGTTTCCCGATGGGACGAAGTGGAAGGTCGGGAACGCAGAGGGTTCGAGTTACGGGACCATAAACGTCTATACCGCCACCGTACGCTCGGTGAACGTGGTCTACGCCCGTATAATCAGGGACGTCGGTCCCCAGAGAGTCGTCCAGATGGCACAGGCCATGGGCATACAATCCGATATACCGCCCTATCCATCCATCGCCCTCGGTACCAGCGAGGTGAACCCGCTCGAGATGGCCAGCGCATACGCTACCCTGGCCAACAACGGCGAATATATCCCGCCCATCTGCGTCACCAAGGTCACCGACGCCGAGGGCAATATAATCTTCGAGAACACCCCCAAGGGCAAGCAGGTCGTGCGCGAGGACGTCGCGGCCGTGGTCAACTCCATCCTCCAGGACGCCGTAAGATACGGGACTGGCAGGGCCGCCCGCATCGACCGCCCCCAGGCGGGCAAGACGGGTACCACCGACGATTATGCCGACGCCTGGTTCTGCGGATACACCCCCGACCTCTCCGCCGCCATCTGGGTCGGATACACGGAGGGCAGGATACCCATGCGCAGCGTACACGGCATTACCGTATTCGGCGGAACTTTCCCGGCCCAGATCTGGAAGAAGTTCATGACCAACGCCCTGGCAAACGTTCCCGCCAGCGAATTCCCGGAGGCGGAGTTCGCGGGATCGGAGGATGAATCGGAATGGGTGACCGTCACCATATGTACCGACAGCGGCATGAGAGCGACTCCCTTCTGCCCACACACCGAGACCAGGTCATTCCGGCGCGGCGAAGAGCCCACCGGCACCTGCCCGATACACAACACGCAGACCCAGAAGGTCAACGTGCCCGGGGTTACGGGGATGGGCG
>JAFGDU010000094.1 GCA_016931915.1 Actinomycetota bacterium | reverse complement strand
TACTGCCTTTCATGGACACCTCCTTGCTCTGTTTTTATCCCAAAGCAAGTATAGGGGGTGTCCACCATGTTTCTGAGCCTAGGCAGGTCTTGAATCTTGAATTTTGAGTGAACGATGTATTGTAGAATATTCAGGGGACGAAATTACAAGATTCAAGACCTGACCCCAATCTTGCATACCTTTCTTCGTTCACAGTCCTCGCTTCGGCCTCGTTCACCAGCAATATCGGCGGAGGACCGCCGCAGCTCAAGGGGAATGTGCCGGTCCGCAGCAGTTCGCCGGGGCGCCTTACCTTTGGCGTATTTACGTGTATATGGCCGCATGTAGTCGTGCGCTACAGGAAACGGTGCTCAACCCGCTCCCGTTTTGGACGATTACATTCAGTATAAAGATGACATCGGACCGAACGCATGCTACTCGCAGTGCGAAAGGAGTTGGGGCAGATGGATTGGGAGAATACGCTCAAGCTGGCCAGGGGCTACAGTTTCCTGGCACGCAGTATCATCGCGGGCAAGGTGACTAACAAGGTCCTGGATCTCCTGGCCTTCCTGGATTACCGGCTGCTCATGTTCCTTACCATGTGGCATCCGGACATGGAGAGCCGCAAGAAGCTGCTGCGCAAGCGGGGCGTGAATATCTCGGACAAGGCGTGGGTTGACGTGGGGGTATGGATAGAGATGACCACCCCGCAGTCGGTGATCATCGAGGACTACGTCAAGCTGGCCTACGGCGTGACCATCTACGCCCACGACGCGGCGGTGAACTCCGTGGCCGACCTGCCCATGCGGGTGACGCCGACGCGCCTCAGCTACAACTGCGCCGTCGGTACGCATTCCATCATCATGCCCGGGGTCACCGTGGGCCGGCACAGCGGCGTGGTGCCGGGGTCGGTGGTCACCCACGACGTGCCGGACATGACGGTGGTCGGGGGCAATCCCGCCCAGCACCTCTTCACCGACGAACAACTGGGCCTGGCCTGGCAGGAGGATATGAGGCAGCGACCGGAATTTTATTTCGACCACCCCAACCCCGGACGTGCTCCCTCCACTCCCCTCGACGGTCTCCTGACCTGGCGCGATGAGGAACTGCCGATCAACGACTATACCGCGCTGCGCACCGGGACCCCCTTCGACTTCATCCTGGATGCCAAGGCGAAGAAGAGGCAAAAGAAGGGTTGAGGGTCCATCAGGTCAACCGGCGGCACCGGCCTTGTAGACCAGGCACCGCCGGGTAGCTCCCCTCAGCCCCGCCAGCGCCCCCGCGCCCGGTAAGTAGACACTATGCCGCTGAAACGTCCGTTTGGTGTCTAGTTGAATCTCAGCCAGAATTATCCTATATTAGTAGCCTGATTAAGAACCTTTACCGTGGGGTGGGGCTGTGAGTGAAGGCTGCAAGGAGTGAAGGCAGACGATATTGCGAGGGGGGAAACGGAATATGGATATCGACAAGACCATCAAGTTAGCGAAGGGTTATTTCTTCTATGCCCGCAACCTGGCGGCGGGCAAGGTGACCAACACGGTGCTGGACCTTCTGGCCATACTGGACTACCGCCTGCTCATCATCCTGTCCTCGTGGCATCCAAGTCACGATGCACGCATAAGGCTGCTGCGCAAGCGCGGGGTTAACGTATCGGAGAAGGCCTGGGTGGACCAGGGGGTGTGGATCGAGGTCACCACACCGCAGGCGGTGGTCATCGATGACTACGCCAAGCTGGGCTACGGGGTGGTCATCTACGCGCACGACGCGTCCTTTAATTCCGTCATCGACCTGCCCATGCGGGTGAAGAACACGCGCATCGGCTATAACTCGGCTGTCGGGACACGCTCCGTCATCCTGCCCGGCGTGAACATCGGCAATCACGTCGGCGTGATGCCGGGCTCGGTGGTCACCAAGGACGTGCCCGACGGCATGGTAGTGGGGGGAAATCCCGCGGTTATAATGGGTGAGGCAAAGGATTTCGGGCTGCTGTGGCAAGCGGACCTGGAGGTCCACCCCGAGATATATTTCGACCACCCCAATCCCAGCAGGGCGCCCTCCACACCCTACGACCACCTGGTGACCTGGCGCAAGGCCGGGGTCAAGGTGAGGCACTTCACCGAGCTGCGCACCGGCACTCCGTTCGACTACATCATCGAGGCGAAGGCCGGCAAAGCCGAGAAAGTACATTAGGCGGGCGGTTCCCACCTGAGCCTTTATAGAGAATCGGGTTTGTAAGACCAGCTCATCTACCGTTATCCTGGAGACAAGGAAGGCCGGCAAACAGAAGGAACGGGATTTGTACAACGAGGGATACTATCGTTACCGGGAATCCACGCGTGATTTCCTCATCGAGGCCAGATCGCTCTATTCCATGCTCGCTCCGCGCCCCGATTCGCGCGTACTGGAGGTGGGGTGCGGGGGCGGTGCGCTCCTCTCCTTTCTGGAGGCCAGGGGACACAACGCGGTAGGCGTGGACATCCTGGAGGAGGCGGTGCGACTGGCCTCGCAGGCCGCTCCGTCCAGCCGGGTGATACAGTGCGATGCCGGCGAGCTGCCCTTCGACTCGGGTTCCTTCGACCGCCTGCTCAGCCATCACCTGGTGGAGCACCTGGACGACCTGCCGGGTGCCCTGGAGGAGTGGCACCGCGTGCTGGCGCCGGGATCCGTGATGGCGATATGCACGCCGAACCGCCTCTACCCCAGCCCGCGTATCTTCGACGATCCCAGTCACGTGCACGTCTACGACCGGCGCGAACTGGCGGCGGTGGTGGAGGAAGCCGGTTTCCGGGTGGAGGATTCACTCACCGTGTTCCCGCACCTGTGGCGGGACCGTATAAGCGTGGCGGTGGGCGTACCCCTGTACCGCGCCTTCACCCGACTGCCCGGTTTCCGCGACCGTGGGCGCAGCCTGCTGCTCTCGGCACGGCGGCGTTAGGAGTCTTGCATGTCTGCATACCGTTTGCTCATCGCGAACCACGCGGTGGAGATAGGGGGGGCGGAGCGCGTCCTCCTGCGCTTCCTCGAGCGCATGGACCGCGGCCTCTTCGAGCCCGCGCTGGCCTGTCCCCACCCCGGGCCCTTGAGCGAGGAGGCGGCTAAGCTGGGGCTGCGGGTCCACTTCGGTTACCCGACCCCGAGGCTGCTGGAGGTGAGGAGGAAATCCCTGGGCAACAGCCGCCTGTCGGCGCTGGCCTATCCCTGGGACATGGCGCGCACCGTATATGGATTGGCGCGCCTGCTGCGTGCGGGCGGCTACGACCTGGTGCTGACCAACAGCGCCAAGGCGGATATCTACGGCAGCATTGCCGCTCGCCTGGCCGGGATACCGGTGGTGTGGCGCCTGCACGATATCGTTGATTCGGATGCCTTCAGCCGCCTCAACATCGCGCTCTTCCGCTTCTTCGCCACCTTCTTCGCCGCCAGGGTCCTGGCGGTTTCCGGGGCGGTGAAAGAGGCTCTCGTGGGCCGCGGCGTGCGCGGGGGCAAGATCGCGGTGGTTTATAACGGCATCGATATAGAGGCGCTTACCCGCACGGCACAGCGGGAAGAGGCGAGGGCGGAGTGGGATATCGAGGAGGACGCCCCGGTCGCCGGCCTGGTGGGCAGGCTGGTGGACTGGAAGGGGCCGGACCGTTTTCTCGCGGCAGCGGCGGAGGTGGCCATGGATATCCCGCAGGCCCGCTTCATGCTGGTGGGAGACGCCATCTTCGGGGAGGCGGGCTACGTCGATGAGCTGAAGGAGGCAGCCGTGCGGCTGGGGCTCGCAGAGCGGACCGTCTTCACCGGGTTCCGGGAGGATGCGCTGCGCATCATGTCGGGGCTGGACGTGCTGGTGCATGCCTCCCTGCTCCCCGATCCCCTGCCCACGGTGCTCATCGAGGCCATGGCCCTGGGGCTTCCCGTGGTGGCTGCGGATGCCGGCGGGGTGCGCGAGATAGTGCGCGAGGGCTCGACCGGGCTGGTGGTCCCGCCGGGAGACGTTCGGGCCATGCGCGAGGCCATGGTGGAGTTGCTGTCAGATCCCGAGGAGGCCGCCCGCATGGGCAGGGCGGGGCGCGAGCTTGCCGCGGAGCGTTTCGACATCGACCTGCAGGCGAGGAGCCTGGAGCAAGAGTTGCTTGCGGCGCTGCCCCGGGGAAAGCGGGAACGGGGCGCCGAAGGCCAAGCGGCAGGAGAGAGCTGAAGGGGATGGCAGGCGTATGAAGATAGGGGTAGAGGGGCGCACCCTGCAGGGAGAGAGGTACGGCGTAGCCCGCTACCTGGTCAACCTCCTGCACAACCTGGTGGAGCTGGAGGGGGAGGAGGAATACGTCGTCTACCTCTCCGAGCCCATCGTCCCCCTGGACTTCTCCTCGCCGCGCATGCGGCTGGAGGTCCTGGGACGGGCCCCGGGTCTAACGTGGAGGCACCTCCGCCTCCCCCTGGCCATGCGCCGCGACGGCGTTGACCTCCACTACTCCCCTTCCTATTTCCTGCCCCTCCTCAAGCTGTGTCCCGCGGTGGTGGTGGTGCACGATCTGACCTTCAAGGTGCACCCCGAGTGGTTCGCAAAGGACCTCAGATTCCGCTTCGACGACCTCTTCTGGCGGGAGGTCAAGCGCGCCGAACGCATCGTCACCGTGAGCGAACACTCCAGGGGGGATATCGTGCGTGTCCTCGAGGTGGACGCGTCCAGGGTGACGGTCATATCCGAGGCCGCAGACCCGTTCTTTCACCCCGTCGACGACGCGGAATGCCTGGCGGAAGTGCGGGACAGGTACGGACTCGAGCCGGGGTTCCTCTTCACGGTGGGGGCCATCCATACGCGCAGGAACCTCGAACGCCTCATCGAGGCGGTGGCGCGCGCCTCGCGCGACCTGGGGGAGGGATTGCAGCTTCTCATCATCGGCACGCCGGCGCCCTTCACGCCAGCCGTGGATATCTGGGGAACGGCCCGCCGCTGCGGCATGGAGGAGAGGTTGAAACACGTGGAGTTCATCTCCGAAGACGACCTGCTGCTCCTGTACAACGCCTGCGGACTCTTCGTCTACCCCTCCCTCTACGAGGGATTCGGGCTGCCGGTGATCGAGGCCATGGCCTGCGGCGCTCCGGTCGTCTGCTCGGGCGTGACCTCGCTACCTGAGGTCGCGGGGGACGCGGCGCTCTTCTTCGATCCCCTGAGCGTGGAGGAGATGGCGCATGCGGTGGCCAGGGCGGCGGGTGACGCCGCTCTGCGCGAGGACCTCATGCGGGCGGGCAAGGCCAGGGCCGCCTCGTTCTCCTGGCGGAGGGCGGCCGAGGAGACTTTGCAGGTCTTCCGCGAGATCATCACCTGACGCGGTCATCTTTCCTTGCCGCAACCGAAGCAGCGTCCCCCATGAACGCAGATGGTGCCCCCACACGAGGGGCAGGTCCACCTGGCCTCTTCGCCCACGAGGAATCTCCTTATGCCATCCGCCTTGATGCGCTCGAGGTTTTCGATCATGCTCATGCCATATTTCGTGCGATATCGCTTGTCTAAGCGCTTCAACCTGTCACACGGGAATGCCTCGCACGCAAAGCAGGATCTCGCTTTGCCGTCCTCAAAAGTGGCGCAGTTCTTGATCCTGCAATCCCGGCAGGAAGGAGGTTTTCCTTCGTCTGGCCCCCGGCAACCGGGGCACCTGTTCCTTTGCCTGAGAAAGGCCACGCAGATGGCGCAGTTCATCCCGCAGGGGGCGATAAGCGAGCTTTTATGCGTGGACACCATAACCTTCCATACTGCAGCATGCCCGTATCGATGCAGATATTCTACCACCCGGGGGTCGCCGATCCCGCCCGGGACCGGGGCGCGCGTCTGCTAAAATGTGCTCAGATTATACGCCGGATGGGGCGATATAAGGATTACAGTGGAATTGCGAGGTGAGGCAATGGCGCAAGAGAAGGAAGCGGCGGAGTTCCGGCCCCGGGTCAGCGCGGTGATACCCAACTGGCACCGTAAGGACGATCTCAGAGAGGCGCTGGAGGCCATCAAGGCCCAGACCTATCCCATCGAGGAGATAATCGTGGTCGACAACAACTCCCAGGACGGCACGCGGGAGATGATGGAGGAGGAGTTCCCCGAGGTCATGTTCATCCAGTCGGCTCACAACATCGTCATCCAGGCGCTGAACATCGGGGCCAAGACGGCGCGCGGGGATATCATCCTCCACCAGGACAACGACGGCGTGCTGGCGCCCGACGCGGTGGAGCGTATGATCGGGATCTTCGCCTCCGACCCGAGCATCGCCGTGGTGCACTCCAAGAACCTCTACTACGACACCGGAGAGGAGTTCGACCCGCTGCGCTGGTTCACGCCGGAGGAGCAGGCGTCGGGGGGGATCATCGACGTGCCCAGTTTCCATGGTAACGGCGCCATGATAAGGCGCGACGTCCTTGAGGAGATAGGCTACATCGAACCGGAGATACTCCTCTACCAGTTCGAGAGGAACATCTCCACCAAGGCCATCGACCGCGGCTATCGCATCGTCTACCATCCCGCGTCGGTCATACGCCACAAGATATCGCGCGAGGTGCGCAATCCCGGCCACCGCCTGTACATCACCATGACCGGGGGATGGTGGTACCTGGCGCGTTTCTACCCGCTGGGCAAGGCGCTGCGTAAAGCCCTCATGTACCTGGTCTTCTTCGTCCTCTATTCCATCAAGCACCGCACCTTCCGCGACTTCTTCCGCGGCATATTCGATACCCTGCTGGGATTGCCCCAGGTACTCAGGGGAAGGAACGTAGTATCCAAAGAGACGGTGAAGATACTGGAGAGCAAGCCCTACGAGACCTCCCTCATCTGGTACGGCTCGTGGGATACTGCCGCAAAATGGCTGAAAGCGAAGACGGGCAAAGCGTAAAAGGGAAAGCAGGGGCAAGGAGGAGTGCAAGATGGCTGAGGGCGATAAGGGCCACTTTCTGGACGATCTCAAGCTGGCGGTTAAGCGCAAGGGGGCGGGCGGCCTGGTGCGGGACGTTCTGCTTCATCCCGGCAACCAGGCGATAGCCCTCTACCGCATCTACCGCTTGCTCTACCTCGGGGGACACGTCAACCTGGCTTTCCTGGGCTACAGGTTGAACTACTGGCTGTGCGGGGTGGAGATACATCCCGATGCCGATATCGGGCCCGACTTCCATCTCGACCACCCCGTGGCCACCCTCATCGGGCGCCAGACGCGCATCGGCAAGGGGGTGCGCATCTATTCACACGTGGCCGTGGGCGCGGTGGGGCTGCCGGAGGACAAGCCCTTCATGGACGTACGCGACTACGCGCAGATCTATCACGGCGCCATGGTCGGCGGCAGCGCCATCATCGGGGAGTACGCGGAGATCGGCCTCAACGCTGTAGTATGGGACCAGGACGTGCCACCTTACTCGGTGGTGGTGGGAAATCCGGCCAAGGTGATCAGGGTGGAGGGCAAGCGGGTCAACCCGGACGATTACAAGGGATACAAGTACGATCCCTCCGACTTCCACGGCCCGCCGCCGGAGCACGATCCCGACAAGGAGCCGGAGCGCAGCGAGTCATGGACGGATCCCACCTCGTATCTCGACAAGAAATAGACCGCCTGGGATCCCCTCGCGGTCAGCGGTTTTTCAGCCTCTCGTAGAGTTCGTCGATGTTGATAGCGAATATCCGGGACGAGGCGACGCGGAGCTCTTGCGAGCATTCGGCTGCCGCGAATACCTTGCCCTCCGCGAGGTCCCTCCACGTCGGCGGCAGCTTATCTCTCTCCTCGGTCATGCCCCACATCTCGTCGCGCGCCAGGTAGAGGACTCTGCCTATCCCCGCCGTGAGTATGCGGGCCATGCACATGGGGCAGGGCTCGAGCGAGGTGTACAGGGTAAGGTCCCCTGGCCGGATATCGAGTCTCAGGTCCTCGAACTCGTTCATGGTCACCATCTCGCCGTGCAGGTCGCTGCGGAAGTAGGGATGGAAGACTTTGTTGTGGCCGTACGCTACGGCCCCCCCGTCCGCTGCGGCGATCATGCACCCGACCCCCGCGTTTCCCTCGGCCACCGCCTGCAGGGCCAGCACGCAAGTCATGAGCGCGTGGGGTTCGTCGGGATGAGCGCCATCCAGGTGATAGTTGCCCAGCATCGACTTCCATTTTGCCACGTCGGGGTCCTCTTGCGGTACGGCCTCGAGGATGGACATCGCCAGCGCCGGTACCTCTTCTCGCGCGACCCGCCTCCGCGCGTTCATAGCCATCCCTTTCTCACCTCCCATGTGACGCCTTAAGCCCTATCTGCCGCTGCACTTCATATATATCATGGGAGATCTCGCTGTGCCTGCGGCATGGATACTGCTGCGCCGGTATGCACGAGGTACGGTGGCGATATCGCGAGGGTGCCAGATCGACGGATGGTTTGAAAAACCGCAAGTCGGTGCCCTTGCGATGCGGGAGAAGGAAAACCTGTCGGGCTGAGATGGACCTTGCGGTCGTGGTAGTATCTTGGCAGCGGAAGATGGGAGGGGATCCGGACTTGCGGCAAAGGAGGAATGCGTTGCATAAAGGCACCGCTGCGTTTCTTTATCTCTCCCCTTCCGGCTCTACGCGCAAAGCCGGACGTGAGGTCTGCTCGTTCCTCGAGGCCAGAGGTTACGCAACGGCGGAGTTCGACATCGCCCGCTACCGCGGGAGAGAGGAAGAGATATTCGGGGGGATCCGTGAATGCTCCCTGCTGCTCGTGGGCAGCCCCGTATATGCCGACCACGCCGCGTACCCGGTGATGTCGCTGCTGGGATCGATACCCCGGGGCGGAGGGAAGCCGGCGCTTGCCTATACCACCTACGGCGAGGTCTCCAGCGGGAGTTCCGTCTACCAGCTCTTCAAGGCGCTGGACGGCAAGGGGTACAGGGTTCTCGGTGTGGCCGAGGTCCTTGCGGTCCACTCGATGATGTTCAGGGGCTCCAGCCCCGCGGGCAAGGGCCGCCCCAACGAGGAGGACTTCGAGGCGCTAGGGCGCTGGTTGGAAGAGCTCACGCACGGACTGGAGCGGGATGATTACGAGGGGATCGACGCATCCCGCATACGTCCCGGCAGGTTCGACCGCTTGATCGATGCCGCGGTGTTCAACCCCGGGTTCATGCACCATTTCTGGCCCGTTATAAGGTTCAGGCCGGACAGGTGCGACTCATGCGGGGCCTGCCAGAAGAAATGCCCCGTGGGCAGGCTGGACGACCTGCCGAGGATAGACAGCGATATCGACTGCCTCTACTGTTACCAGTGCGTGCGCTCCTGCCCGCGGGGCGCGTTCGAAGCTCGCATGTGGATAGCCCATCCGGCGATCAAGTTGTTCAGTAAGGCGTCGGGCATGAGGAAAAAGCATGCTACCAGGACCTACGCTTGAGGGGCCGGGATTCTGTTGCGTTAAGCGATAAGGGAGGTACAGATGTCAGAGACCGTGTGGACGAAGGCGGCCGCGGCCATGAACAGCGCCGGGCCTATACCCATGCCCGTAACCGATACGCTGCTCGAGCTGCTGCAGACCATCATGGACGAGGAGGAAGCCCGCTTCGTCCATATCTTCGACAAGCCCTCATTGAACATGGAGGAGATAAGGGAGCGCTGCGACCTCGACGAGGCCTCCCTGGACGCCATGCTGGACGGGCTGCTGCATAAAGGTACTCTCATGGTCACCACCAGCAGGAGCACGGGGATAGAGGTCTATACCCTCATGCCGCCTTTCCCCGGCCTCTTCGAATTGACCATGGTGCGGGGAGAGACGGGCGAGAAGGAAAAGAAGCTCGCGGCCCTGTTCGAAGAGCTGTTCGAGGAACTGACGCAGATGATACAGGCCAACTACGACAACGTGATCGAGGTGTTCAAGGTCATACCCCCCATAACGCGGGTGGTCCCCGTGGAGTGCGAAGTCGACATGAAGCTGGAAAGCGTCATGCCCTACGAGGAGGCGGAGAAGATCGTGGATAAATTCGACACCTTCGCCGTCAGCTACTGCTACTGCCGCCACCATAAGAGCCTCCTCGGCGGGTCCTGCGAGGTAACGGACGAAAAGGAAAACTGCCTGACCTTCGGGCGGTCGGCCAGGTTCATGATCGATTACGGGTTCGGCAAGGAGATCTCCGCAGAGGAGACCAAGAGGATCCTGAAGGAATGCGAGGAAGCGGGCCTGGTACACAAGTTCTTTCACGAGAAGAACGACCTGGAGAGAGACGAGTTCGCCATCTGCAACTGCTGCAAGTGCTGCTGCGCCACCTTCGATCTCTACTATCGCGGAGCCGCCCCCATGCAGACATACACCTCGCACCAGGCCGCGGTCGACGGGGATCTCTGCAACGCTTGCGGGGTATGCGTCGACATGTGCCCCATGGAGGCCATCGAACTGGTGGAAGAAATGGCATGTATCGACGACCAGAAGTGTATCGGGTGCGGTGTCTGCGCCTATCACTGCGCGAGCGAGGCCATAACGCTGGAACGGACCGGGATACGCGAGGTCTTCGTCCCCCCTCCACGCATCGCATAGGGTTCTATGTCTTTCTCCGCGGCTGGTCAACGATAGCTCGAGCCCTCGGTCCATACCTCCAGTGCATGGACGCAGCCGCTTATAGCGGACTGCGGGTCCGCCTATGCTGACGCAGGAAACACCTGGCACCGCCATCGCCCTTACGATCAGGCATCGATCTCAGAGCAAGGAAACGACGCCGTAGAGGGACGAGTGCCCGCATCGTGGTAGTATTTAAACGGTAAGGCGGCGCTGTAAGAGGAGGTAGGGGTTTGGATGCCAAGCTCTGCCAGGGATGCGGGGTGCCGCGGCGTATCACGAAAGAACATATCTGGTTGGGCAATGGTCTTATCGTGGAGAGAAAGAACCCCGAGCAGCGCATGCTCTTCTTCGAAAGCGAGAACATCGCGGGACTATTCCGCAATATCGAGGAGATCATCGGACTCGACATCGAACATATAATCATGGAGAGCCAGCACCGCTCTACCTACGAATATGTCACCAACCTGGTACCACCGCTGGTGAGGAAAGTAGTCAGCCATGTGGGGTTGAAGCAGCTGACCAGGAACCTTCTCAAGCTGAGTGCATTGATGGGACAGGGGTGCGGTACCCTGACCTCCCTGAAGATCAAGGGGAGTGAAGATGACCACGTGGCCATCGCCATCCGTAATCCGTGGTTCCTTCCGTCCAACTGCGGCCTGATCTCGGGGGGGTTGGAGGCCCTGACAGGGCTGGAATCCAGGGCGAGCTACGAGGAGATCTCGCCTGGCGAATATCTTATAACCGCGCGTATCTCCTCCCAACCCAAGGAGCTGGAAGGACGCTTGCAGAAGCGCTCATATCCGCGCAAGGAAGGAGACCTGGAGCTCAAGAGGTGCGCGTTCTGCGGAGGCCCGCAGGACCTCGCGTCATTCAGCTGGAACGCCTGCGAGGGCATAATCGAGACCGAATCCTCCGGCAGGCGCATGGTCCTGATGGGCCCGGGAGAGTTCGAGCCCGTTTTCGAAGAGCTCCGGAACGAGTTGGGGGAGCATGTCACCAGGGTGATCATGGAGGCGCAGAGGCTTTTCGTGACCGAGGGGTTCTACTCCCGCGAGGATATCAGGCAGGAGAAGGATCTCGTCCACCATTTCGCCCTGCGGGGGTTGGGTAACCTGCGCGAGATTGACCTGGCCGAGAACCGCCTGAGCGCACGACTGGAAAACCCCTGCATGCACATGATGATGGTGGGTCTCCTGCTGGGTTTCTACGAGCTCATCTTCGGCCGTAAGGGTGAAGCCGCCTGGGAGATCGATCTCGACGGAGACCTCGTGGTGGAGGTCTCCTCCGGCTAGCTCCCGTGTGTGCCGAAGGCTTCGAGGGGTTATTCAGCAGGCATCGCTCGCCGAATCCCATCGCCTGCAGCAGCCCAACGCGGCTGGATCCACGTAGAGCCGGCGGCAACGATGCTTCACTACGAGGGCGGTTTACGCTTTCCTTCCTCCTCCTCGCGCAGGATCTTGCGCAGCACCTTGCCGATGGCGGATTTCGGCAGCTCGTCGCGGAACTCCACGCTCTTGGGCACCTTGTAGGCGGCCAACTTTTCGCGGCAGAAAGAGATTATCTCCTCCTCGCTCGCGGACTCGCCTTCTTTGAGTACGATGTAGGCCCTGATGGTCTCGCCCCGGTACTCGTCGGGGATCCCGACCACCACGGCGTCCAGGACCTTGGGGTGCTGGAAGAGCACCTCATCGATCTCGCGCGGGTAGATGTTGTACCCTCCCGCGATGACCAGGTCTTTTTTACGGTCGACGATGAAGAAGTAATCGTCCTCGTCGCGGACGGCTATATCCCCGGTGTAGAGCCAGCCGTCCCTGAGCTGCGCCGCGGTTTCCTCTGGGTTCTCCCAGTAACCCCGCATTATCAACGGTCCTCTCATGCATATCTCCCCGGGTTCCCCTCGAGGCACTTCAGTCTCCCCGTTCTCGATGTCCACCAGGCGCACGTCGTTGTCGGGGAAGGGGATGCCTATGCTGCCCGGTTTTTTCAGACCCAGGATAGGGTTGGAGATCCCCAGGGCCGTCGACTCGGAGAGGCCGTAACCCTCGCTGAAGTAGATGCCCATATCCTTTACCTTCTCGATGAGCTCCATCGGCATAGGTGCCGCCCCGGAGTTGAGGAGCCCCAGTTTGCGGTCGAGGCCCATCTCCTCTGCCCGGGGATGGTTGATCACCGCGTTGATCATGGTGGGCACGGCGGGGAAGAAGGTTATCTCCTCGAAATTGCCCAGCAGGTTCATCACCTCTTCGATATCGAAGCGGGGGATGAGGATCATGGTGGCACAGGAGAACATGGCCCAGTTGAGGACGACGATATTGCCGTAGACGTGGAAGAAGGGTATCGCCGCCACGACGCTCCGTCTTTCCGCGGGGATGAGGGAGATGGTCGGATTGCCCCAGTTCGAGCACTGGAAGGTACCGGCGATTATGTTGGCATGGGTGATGACGGCGCCCTTGGGCACGCCGGTGGTACCGCCCGTGAACTGTATCAGGGCCGGGTCTTCCGGGATCACCTCCACCTTGCAGCGTTTAGGACTGGCAATGCCCTCGATCATGGCCGAGAAATGGTGCCAGCCCCCGTCCAGCTCCAGGCTGGCCGCGGTGCTCACCTCCATGCCCTTGATGAAGTCGGTTACCTTGGTCACGATCACGTTGGGGATATCTACCTGCGCGACCAGGGCGCGGATGTTGGGGAGCACCATATCGAAGGTGATAAGGGTGTTGAGGCCGGTCGTAGTCACGATCTGCTTCAGCTCGTCGGCGGTATAGAGGGGATTGAGGTTCACCACTATCGCGCCCACCGATAGCGCCGCGAAATAGGCGATGGGGTACTGGGGGACATTGGGCAGGTGGAGGCCCACCCGGTCACCTTTGCTCACCTCGAGACCCTCCAGGACGTTCGCGAAACGCATCACCCGGTCGCGGAGCTCCCAGAAGGTCATCTCGCTCCCGAAGAAGTTCAAGGCCGGCTTGTCCGGATAAGCGTTGGCGGGAATCTGCAGGAGCTCGTGTGCCGCGAGGCGCGGATAGCGGATGGAAGTCGGCACGTTGTAGTCGTAGTGACGGTGCCAGGATCTCTCGAACATTCCTTTCACCCCCTGGAAGTGAACGGTAACGGGTTTGCCGGCAGCTTCATCGGGCCGCCATTGATGTATGCGTCTTGATTCTACCATTACGCGCCGCGGATGAAATCTGAAGAGATCGAGGGCCTGATGGGCAAAAAGCAAAACCGGGCGGCCCATAGGCCGTCCGGTTTCCCCCCCAACCCCCCTACGCTTATCTTAATACGCCCATGTGGAGGCCCGGCCCACCAGCAGGCCAGGCCGTCAATAGGCGCCGTTGGAGGAGACGATGGCAGAGAAAGTCCTCATGATGATCTTGAAGTCCGTCCACACCGACCAGGTCTCGATGTAGTAGAGGTCGAGCTTGATCATCTCGTCGAAGGGCAGGTCGCTGCGGCCGCTGACCTGCCAGAGGCCGGTTATGCCGGGCTTCACGTTGAGCCTCTGCTTGTGCCACTCCTTGTACGACTGCACTTCTTCCTTGATGTGAGGCCTGGGTCCGACCATGCTCATCTTGCCCGAGAGGACGTTGAAGAGCTGCGGCAGCTCATCGATGGAGAACTTGCGTATCCACCTGCCCACTCGCGTTATGCGGGGGTCGTCCTTCTCCTTCCAGCACAGCCAGCCGTGCTCGGCCTCGCTGTCGCCGTTGACCATGTCCTCCTGCATCTTGCTGGCGCCATCCACCATGGAGCGGAATTTGAGGCAGTCGAAGCACTTGCCGTTCTTGCCCACCCTCTTGTGGCGGAAGAATACCGGGCCGGGTGAATCCAGCTTGATGGCGATGGCGGTTGTGAGGAGGATCGGCGATGCCAGCAGGAGCGCGACTGCGCCGAGCAGGTAGTCCTCGGCGGACTTAAGCAATCTCTTATAGCCGTGGATCTTCTTCTCGCGCAGCTGAATGAGGGGGATGCCCCCTATCTCGTTGACCATTATCTCGTCGGTGATCACCTCGAAGAGGCGGGGGATGATGGAGCACTCCACGCCCATCTTGTTGCATCTCGATGCCAGGTTCAGCAGCTGCTCAGAGGTGGCGCCGGTAAAGGCGATCACCACCTTCTCGATGTCGAAATCCCCGATAATGCGGCTGAGGTCGTCCAGCCCTCCCAGCACGCACATGTCTTTAAGCTCCGGCTCGCAGTACTCGGTAAAGAGGGGGTCATCGTCGATGAAACCGACCGGGCGCAGGCCGAAGGTGTCGTGCTTGACCAGCTTGCGGGCTATCTCCTTGCCGACCTTGCCCGAGCCCACGATTAGGGTGTTGCGCATCACCACGTCGCTGATGCCGGCGAGGGAGAGGCCGAGCTGCAGGATGAACCTGCCGGCGAAGAGGAAGATGATGCAGAACGCCCAGAAGAAGACCAGGTAACCGCGGATCGAGAGCGATGATTTGAGCAGGAAGGAGACGATGAGCAGGAAAACCAGGTATACGCTCACCGCCACCACGATCTTGGGGATGCGGTCCAGGATGCGTATGCGCGTGCGCGTATCGTACATGCCGCAGATCTTGAGGGCGAAGAACAGCATGGGACAGGTGAATAGCATGGCTCCGGCTATGCTGCCGAAGGTCGCCGCGCTCTCGGGCGGAAAGGTCCGGAGTATATAGGCGTTCTCGAAGCGCAGCCAGTAGGCGAGCCACATGGCCGCAAAGAGCGCCAATCCGTCTACGAGCAGGCGCGTAACGACGCGCGCTACGACCTCTACCTGTTTGGATACCGGGCGCTCCAGCAGGCTCCTCTCCGCCTCGGAGAGGATGGCCATAAGCTCCTCGTCCGTTATTTTGCCCGCCTGCGGCAAGGCCAACTGCGCCTTGGACGCCGTGACCTCCGCCTCAGACAACCCGTTTTTCGTCAGTTGCGGCTCCATGCTCTCCCTCCGTTTTTGTGTCTGGCGCGGGCACGCTCATCAGGTGCCCCACATTGGTCAGAGTAGCCGGATTATCGGAAAAGCGTTTCCACGCTTCGTCTACGTAGCTCTTAATTCTTCCCTTGAAGACCTCGACGTCAAACTTCAAGGCCTGCTGACGTGCTTCTTCAGGATTAAAACGTCCGGGGTCGAAAGAACTTACACATTCCATGAGCGATTGAGCATCCTGGCGATGGAAGAACACCCCCGTCTGGTTCTCCACCACCGTTTCCAGTGCGCCACCCGCGCGGTAGGCGATGACGGGACGGCCGGCCGCCATGGCCTCCAGGGGAACGATGCCGAAGTCCTCCTCCTGGGGGAAGACCAGGGCCTGGCAGCGAGAGTACAATTCCCTTAGCTCGTAATCTGATACGCGGCCCAGGAACTCCACGTTGGGGCGGGCCATATGCCGCAGCGATTCCAGCTCCGAGCCGGTTCCCGCTATCTTCAGCGGCAGGCCCAGCCGGTTGAAGGCCTCCACCACGATATCCGCCCGCTTGTAGGGGATGAGCCTGCCCACCAGGAGGAAAAAGTCGTCCACGCTGGAGGATATATCGAGCCAGGACGTGCTCACCGGGGGATAGATGACGTCCGCGTCACGGCGGTAGTACTTCCTGATGCGCTTTGCCACGTGGTTGCTGATGGCTACGAAGAGATCCACCCGGTCTGCCGCGCAGCGGTCCCACACCCTGAGGTAGTTGGTCATATAGGGCATAACCGCCTTGACGACGGGATTGAAAGCGCCGAAACGTGGGTTCTCCAGGTAGTGGTGGTATCCGCTCCAGTAGTAGCGTATGGGCGTGTAGCAGTAGCAGATGTGCAGGGTCTCTGGCCGGGTGATGACCCCCTTGGCCTCGGCGTGGCTGGACGATACGACCACGTCGAATGCGGAGAGATCGAAACGCTCGAAAGCTACCGTGCGCAGGAAAGGGAAAGCCTGGTGTTTGCTCCTGGCCCCGGGTATCTTCTGCAGGAAAGAGGTCCTGACGTCGCTATGCGCCAGTTGCGGGAATTCCTCAGGGACGAACACGGAGGTGTATACGGGGGCCTCGGGATACAATTCGTGCAGTGCCAGAAGCACCCTCTCCGAGCCCGCTACGTTTGTGAGCCATTCGTGAACCAGGGCTACTCTCATCGCTTCTCTTCTGTCCCTCATCGCTCCGGCGCCGGCTTCTCGTCCAAAAGTCCTGCGCCTCGTCTTCAGTAAAGCGGTGGGAACAACCGGTGAGGTGAAGAGGATAGATACTGGGTTAAAGGTCTCTATCGGGATGTATATGAAGGATCAAGAAATGATATCTGATTCTCCGCCCGAGCTTATCTCGCCTTTTGTACCCAAGTTTTTGTCCTCAAACACCCCCAGTTTTTGCCCGCCTGCTGCCTGCTTTCCTCTACAAATACTCGTAAGCTGTACAACCATGCCTGCAATCCTCTTATACATTTATATCTAACATTGTTTAGCTTCGAAATCAAGTTACCGGAGAGTAAGTCACAGAATTACAACCCGAATGTAACACTTTTGTAACAAAACACCTGTAAATCACCGTTCTGATGGATTTTATCGGGATAACTTGATACTAACATATACATTTCAGACCATGTATCTGGTTGGTGGCGATACACCGCGGGGTATGAGCTTATAAGGGCGGCAGAGCGTATCCGGTGCCCCGATGCTTGCCGGAAACGGAGCCCGTCACGAGGCGACGGCGTTCCAGTGCCAGGGATAGCTCGCGAGGATGGGGAGGCTTCCCAGCATCTCGTCCAACGGGATAGCCGCCCTCTCGAGGGGAAAGAGCCGTATTTCGCGTCCCACCATCTGCGAGACCTCGGTGGAGAGAAAGAATATGGCCGCCGATATATAGCCCGCCGGCTTCAGCTCGATGCGGGAAAAACCCGCGGCGTCTAGCAGCTCCTGCAGCTGGCGGCGGGAGAAACCCTCGGTCAGCTTGTCCGCCTCGGAGACCATCTCCTCGCCGCCGATGGGCTTGCCCGCGATGCGCCTGGCCGCCTCGAGCAGCACTTTGCCCAGCGGGTAGATGGTGTAGTTCTGCCAGCTGTTGGGCTCGGTCCCCAGCACGAAAACCCCTCCCGGTCGCAGCACCCGCCGTATCTCACGCAGGGAGGTGACGGGGTCGGGCAGATGGTGCAGGGATGCTACCGTGAATACCCCGTCAAAGCAGTCCGAGACAAAGGGCAGGTTCTCGGCGTCCGCCAGCAGATGGGCGGATGAGTAGGAGAAACCTTCCGCACGGTGCAGGCGGCGGGCCTTCCCCAGTTGACCCGGAGAGATGTCCGTCTCTATCACGCGGTATCCGCTGCGCAACAGCTCCAGGCCGTCATGGCCCAGGCCGCATCCCGTCTCCAGGATGAGAGCGTCCGCCGGAAGCTTGCGCAGCTCGTCCAGGAAAGAAGCGTGGTAATGGCAATAGAAGGGGCTGCGGTGCCAGGCGGCGTGCATGCGCAGGTAATAGTCGATCTTGTCGGTATAGTGGCTCCGCTCGGAGAGCTTGAGGGCCGACGATCCCCGTGGGATGAGGTCCGGCATCCCATCGAGCTCGAGATAGGCTGCATCGCAGGCCGGACAGAGGAACCCCGCCTCACCGCGGTCCAATGGCCCCTTGCAGGTGGGACAGCACAGGATGCCGTGTGATATATCAACCAAGATTACCCCGCCCTATCCCTTCTTCCTGTCTTTCTGCTCCATGATCTCGCGGGCCTTGTCCCACATCTGCCATAGCCCGAACCAGCATAACCATTGCCCGGGGACCTCGCGTATCGTCTCTTCGCCGTATGCGACCACTTCACGCATTATACGCGCGACCTCGCTGCGGCGTTCCGCGGAGGTGTCGCAGAAGATCAACCCCTGGAATTTTATGAGATTGTCGAAGGGGCCCTTACCGTGCTGCAGGCGGAAAGTGACTACGGGAGTGCCGGTGTCGTATGAGAAGTGGGCGAGGCCGCTGGCCAGGGCTGCCGGCCGCCCGAAGAACTCCACGATGCCGTTGCCGTCGACGTCGAAGGTAAGACCCAGGCGTTTGCCCGCTGACAGGTGCTCCCTGATCTTGGGGATGATATCCTCGCCGACGAAGAAGGCGGGCTCCTCGACGTCGCATCCCAACATACCGCCGTAGAACTCCATGGTCTCGACATAACGCGGCATGACCGTATCCTTGGGGTTGAAGACAATGGGGGTGTAGGGCTTGCCCAGGCGCGCCATGACCGCGTGGATGATGCCTATGCCGCCGATATGCGGTCCGGTCAGGATGACGCCCCTTCCCTCCGCATCCGCTTGCTCGAGAATCTCCATCCTTTCCACGCGCAGCTCGCGCATATAACGCTCTCCATGCCGCGTCAGGATAAAGAGGTCGAAGAGGGGCAGGAACACGCTGCCGCAAGCCTGGCGCCCGATGCGCGATACCTCGCGGGGGTCGGTGATCTCGGGCATGGCGTCGGAGATCTTGGCCTCGAGGCGCCTGCGCATACCCGGCCTGGCATAGAAGACGATGGCACCTATTGCCTTGGGGATGCGATAGATGATGGCTGGTGGTAATAAATAGGAAAGCGCCTTGATGAAGTAGAACGAGGCCATAAAAGCGCTCTCCATCAGGCGGAACGTCAGCTGCGATTTTGTCCTGTCTTCCACGTCCATCTTGAACTCCTTGATTCTCCTGTTGCGACGATAGCTACCCCTGCAGTGAGGTTACCCTTCCGGTATCGGCTCCGCCCCACCATCCTTAAACACAGAATCTATATTTACCACAAACGCGGGATTGATTGCATACATCTGCACACCCACCCATAAAAACGAACCCCCTACGTGTGAGCAATCCCACCCGACAGCCTGAGTCGCGTAGGCGGCAGGACCGAGCGAAGCGAGGTGCGGCGGTGTCCCAGCGCCTCCACCTTGATTGTCCGGCGTGTCAGGCCTCCACCTTTCTATCCCTGAAGGCCTGATACCCGTCTTCCATCCCTGAAGGCCTTGCACGCGTACGCCCGGAAGTAAGTATGCAGTTACCTGCTGGAAGTAAATCTCATCAATACGTGGGGAGGAGGCTCTGGATCATGCTGCTGGCCTCCTGGATTAGCGCGTTGGCCTGGTCCACCAGGGTAAGATCTCCGCTGGCGATGGCGTCGATATAGAGATCGCAAGCGCTGATGTACATGTCCAGTACCTGGATCGCCTGCGCCCTGAGGGGTTCCAGTTCCGGTGGCAGCGGGTAAGAGGATGCCTGACTGCGGTAGTCCATCAAGGCGAGCTGTGCCTCGTAGAGCTGGTTGGCCATCTCCATGCCGGTGATGATGTCCTGCCCCATTACCTCGATGTTCTGCTGCATGGTGTTCAGCTGCGCGATGGTATCGGTGGGGAAGGACGTCTCCATGGACTCAAAGCCCGTGGCATTCTCCAACTCCGCCGCCTCCTGGGCGAGCTTCTCCTGCTCCTGCCTGAGCCGCTCCTCGTGCTCGGGGCTGAGCCTCTCGATGTAAGTCACCCTGTAATCTCCGGCCTCGGAGGCTTCCACCATTTTCGTCTGCGTATTTTCCTCCCAGACATGCCCGTCGATGGGATCCCAGATTATCTCGCCGTAGCGCACCTCGACCATGGTCGGCTTGAAGACCAGGTAGAGGATGACGATGGCGACAATCACCGCGGCGGTTATTCCGCCGGCGGTAATGGCTATCTTTCCCTTGCGGCTCAGCCCCGAATACCAGTAAGAAAACCTGCTCATCGCGCCTCTCTTTCGCCTCCTGTTATTTGACCCGTATCGACAGTCCGGGGTTCCCTCCGTGCCTTGCTCTTATCTGGAGGCCTGTCCGGCGGGGAACGAGTTCATAGTAGCATGGCACAAATAACCAGGCAATCGCAGGTACCGTTATCTTGGCAGTAAATGGAAGGCTCGCGGCTTAATTGCAGCCCATGCTGGCCGAACCTCCGGTGATGCCGTTGTAGTCGAAGTACATTGCCCTCTCCACTATCACCGGCACGCCGTTGGAGGAGTAGAGGGAGACGGACACGT
Source organism: Actinomycetota bacterium (assembly GCA_016931915.1). Taxonomy (GTDB): domain Bacteria; phylum Actinomycetota; class Geothermincolia; order Geothermincolales; family RBG-13-55-18; genus SURF-21. The sequence continues at coordinate 818 of JAFGDU010000094.1, read as the reverse complement.
CGCCGGGCGAGGTGATGTCGTTGAGGTAGATAGTGGTGCGCGAGCCCGGCGTAAGCTCGTATGCGCGGGTGGAGGCGATGCCGGCGCCGCTCATGAAGGCCATGCGTATCTCGGCCGCCTCGTAGGGGCTGGTATTCTGGATGAGTACCCAGGTCTCGAAGCCCGCCCCCGTGTAGCCCTCCGCCAGGTCCCAGCGCTCCGCCGGATACCTCGCGCCCCCGGTACAGTGGCCGCCGTCCCAGGATCCGCGGTAGTCGAAGTACATGGCGCGCTCGGCCAGCAGGCCCTCTCCTCCCGAGGCTACCTTTATGGCCACCTCGCGGTCGGGGCACTCACAGTTGACATGTACGGAGAACCTGCTCCCGGCCCGCATGATGTAGTTCGCCTGCATCTGCGCCCCGTCGGTGAAGCGGTAGGTAACGGTGGCGGTGCGGTCCGAGACGGAGGGGTTGTAGAGGAGCAGCCACTCGTCGAAGCCGGGACCGGTATATCCCTCCGCGAAGAACCACGTCTGGGAGGGGGAGGGAGAACCCAGGGCGCAGTGGCCGCCCTTGCGTCCGGCGTAGTCGAAGTACATGGCCCGCTCAGCCACCGCTTCCTGGCTGGTCTCCACCTTGACGGAGACGTCCTTACCCGGGGCGAGATCGTTGACGTGCACCGTGAGGCGCGAGGCGGGGAGGAGCCAGTAGTCGTAGGTCTGTTCGCCGCCCTCCGCGTCGTAGAGGGTGAGCCGCATCTCGTTGCTGTAGAACCACGGATTGAGCACCAGGATGTACTCGTCGAAGCCGGGACCGGTGTAGCCCTCGGCGAAATACCAG
>JAFGDU010000093.1 GCA_016931915.1 Actinomycetota bacterium | reverse complement strand
TTATCCCCATGGAGTTCGACCCCTCCTGCCTTCCCTCAGCGTACATGGAGCGCTCGCACACCACCTCCCCCGTGGCGTTAACCTGGGTGGAGACATCGTAATCGCTGACGTACTCGCCGGCGTTGAAGGTGCGGCGGGAACGAGGAGGCAGGGTGGCGGTAGGTCCCACGACTTCTCCCCCCGCAGTCATGAAGGTGAGGGTCACCTCCACCGCCTCATCGCCGGGGTTCTGCACCAGGACCCAGGTCTCGAACCCTCCCGCGGTGCAGCCCTCGGCAAGGTACCAGGTGGCGGAGGGCGAGATAGCGCCCAGGGAGTCATGCCCACCCTTGCGGTCGTCCCAGTAGACCGCCCTCTCGCATATAACGCTGCCGGTTGCGTTGACCCGAGTGGAGACGTCATAGTCGCTGACGTATTCGCCGGCGTTGAAGGTGCGGCGGGAACGAGGAGGCAGGGTGGCGGCAGGGCCCACGACTTCTCCCCCCGCGTTCATGAAGGTGAGGGTCACCTCCACCGCCTCGCCTGTTGGGTTCTGCACCAGGATCCAGGTCTCGAACCCTCCCGCGGTGCAGCCCTCGGCGAAATACCAGTCAGTGCAGGCTGGCTCCGCCGTTGGCGGCTGCGCAGGGTCGCCCGGCTCTCCAGGAGCAGGCGGATCCTCCGGGGCAGGCGGTTGCCCGTCCCCGGGTGTATCTCCACCCGGAGGCGGTTCCTCGCCTCCGGGCGGCTCCTCTGGGGGCGGCGGATCTTCGCTGTGAGCTTGCGGGGTGAAGACGAGAAGGACAGGCCTCTTTCCTAGCGCCAATCCCGATGCCGCCAGCCTTCCCTCGCCGTCCCGGGCAAGCCCGTTTACGGGCGAAAGCTCACCCGTCGCGAGGTCTACCACCGCTCCCTCGGCGAAATCCGCATCCAGAAGCGTAAAGGAGAGGGAATCCGCCATGCTGTCGGCTTTCCATGCCGCGAGGGCGATGCGCCCATCCCCCAGGAGGAAGGGATGGGCTTCCAGGCTGTCAGGGGTGTCGCAGGTCGTAGTGAAGAGGTCGTCCGCTGCCGGCACCGCCTCGCCCAGTATTGCTTCTATCGTCTGGTAGAACCGGTAGGAATCACGGGGGGAGAAATCGTAGTGCAGCAGGCCGTAGTTGCTCATGGGGTCCCAGGCCCATTCCGCCTCATCCCACATATCGTAGTAGAAGAACTTGTCCAACCCACTCATACTCGCGTAGTTGATGAGCGTCCTCGACAAGTAGTCCGCCTGGTCCTCCTCGCTAACCCCCGGCGGTACGAACGTACACGTCGTCCATCCTACCTCGGTTATCCACAGCTCCAGATCGTTTGCGTCATGCTGGGGCAGGAGCCAGGTCCTGAGCCAGTTCACGATATACCTGCATCTTTCCTCCTGGGGCGTGTAATTCCCGGGGAACAGCGTTGAGGGGTAAGGGTGATAGGCTATGGCATCGACGTATTCGGCCGCACCAGCCGAAAGGCAGGCGTGGAGGTAATCGGGGTCCAGGCCGGCGACCCCGCCCATGACGATCTTCGCCGCCGGGTCGGCACGCCTTATCTCCTCGGAGGCGTTGCGCAACAACTCGACATAGGCGGCGGCATCCGGAGCAGGCTGCCAGAAGGCGTGGATGTTCTCCTCGTTCCACACCTCCCAGGCGGACACCTTACCCTGGTAGCGTGAGACCACCCTGTGCACGAAATCGCGCCAGGCCGCCATGTCCGAGGGTGGGAAATTCCAGTTCTGCCCGCCGTTCGCCCAGGCCGGGCAGCTGCCGATGAGGCCTAGTATCTGGATGCCGTAGGATGCGGCCTTCTCCACCGCATGGTCGTACACGGAGAAATCCCAACTCCCCTGGCTCGGCTCCAGGAAGATCCAGTCGAAGTCGAATCGCACCCAGCCGATGCCGGCCTCGTGCATGGCTTCCAGTTCCCGATCCAGGAGATCTGGATCCTTGAGTTTTATATGGGCTGCGTTGACTCCAAATTTTTCGCTACAGGGCGTCAGCGGCGACGATGACGCCTGTGCGATATCCGGTCGCAGCATCACGGCGGTCAGCGGTGCTGCCAAAGCCAGGGATAGAACCAGCAAAATCGAAAGGTAGATCTGTGCTGCCTTAGGAATAAAAGGTAGCTGCATGGCAATGCCATCCCTTCCTTCAACCGTATATCCCGTCCCCCGTACGGCGGCTGCCTCATCTCAGCCACCTTGTGCAGCGAGAGGCCGTCAGCCTACCAATGGGTGAAGGACGTCCCCGCCATGAGGACCCAAGACGCAGATGATAAAGAGATGGGTTGGAAGAGGATGCTTTCCGCTTGTGTCCTTGTTTTTGTACCCTGAAGCCCGCGACAACCTTTCCGATCCCCGTTCCGAAACGAAACTGCCCTTTCCGGCAGGGAAAGGGCATGCACTCTCCGGCGGCAGCCTGGCGATCGTAACCGCTCCCGCGGCCTTAGACCCATGGCTTTGCGCCCTCTCCTTTCGGAAGAGTTTGCCCTTATCACCTTCAGGGATATATAACTTTCAAGGTACATTCAGATTGTCGTCAAGACGGGGCGCGGGCTTTACGGTATATGCTATCGCGAAATCGACCCGTTCCGTACCAGCGGACAGCAGACGGTGGCCTATACTCTCAGCTCGTAACGGTGAGCGGCCCCGTTTTCGCCGATCTTCCCCACCGCAAGGTAAACGCGGCAATGGGGATAAGAAAAACGAGGACGAAGCCAGCGAGCACGAGCACCTGCCAGCCCAATTCGCTCCAGCCTTCCCCATATATAGAGATGCGGAAGATGGGGTTGGCGATGTAGTAGGTGGGAAAGATCTTCGCTATCCACTGCGGCCAGCTCGGAAAGATTATAAAGAGCGCCGGGGCGACGAGGAAGATCCCGAATGCTTTTATGTAGGCCACGAAGACGGTCTGGTCTTTCGATATCAGGCCGAAAATGAGCCCCCATTCGGCGCCGAGGAACGATCCCAGCACGAACACGATCAGCATGAGTAGCGGTTGGGAAAAACCGATGGTGAGCACAATCAGGATCATCCCCATGGCCAGGGAGACGATGATTCCGACCGTCCCGAAGGCTACGAGTATCTCCGTCAATGTCGCCGGAGTGACCAGCAGGGCGGCAAAGGTCCTCTTCTCCTTCTCGTTTACGATAAAGGAAGCCGTGAGCATCAAGCCGCCGAGAAGGATGATGTAGATGACCATGAAGGGCAGGAACATATCCATGAGGGACAGAGCCTTCTCCTCGCCCAACTTCACCTGTTCGAATTGGATCTGCGGCACCCCGGGAGATACCGCTCTCACCGCGCCGGTTATCGCGGCCAGGGCTATCGCCCTGCTCTTTGCAAGGCTCTCTCCGTTTACGTACAGGTCGACAGGGGCTCTCTCGCCAGCTTCCAGTTTTTCCTTCGCTTCCTCGCTAAAGACCACTCCCACGTCGGCTTTCTTGTCCTCTACCAGCCCGGTGACTTCTTCAGCCGAACCCGCTACCAGCAGGTCGGCAACCTCCCTGCCTTCCAGCTCTCCCACTATCACCTGATCGCCGCCTTCGTAGATGGCTATCTTCGGCCTGGTCTGCCAGATGCCGAAAATGAGTTGGAAAATGGCCGCGAAGAGCAACGGACCCAACACCGCGAAGAAAATGTAGGGGTTTCTCGGGTTCAAACACTTTCTCATGATGGCAAGGATCCTATGTATATTCATGCCAGTCTCCTCCTCAAGATCACGAACCCCAGCACGAAGAAGGCCATGACGAACAGCACGATGTATACGAGAGACATCGTGTAATCTGACAATCCCATGCCGTAGTTCAGGATGCCGTTTATAGGCTCGAGCAGCCAGTAGGTGGGTATCGCTTTCAATATGGGTGAATCGAACCCGGGATATATGACCAGGAAACCCGGGATCACCAGTACCACGAAGGGGATCATGGCTATCATCGACATGGAGATGAAATCCCTGCTCAAAGAGCCTACGATAAAGGCGATACCTACCATCATCGCGGCGCCGAGAAATAGAAGTACGAGGATAGCCACCCAGGTGTTGGCAGATACGGCTCCCAGGAGCAATGCCATGAGCAGCCCCAGGAAGAACGTGTTCAGGATGCCGGTGATCGCCTTCGCGGAGATGAAATCCCCGAGGGTCACAGGGGTGACCAGGAGGGCCAAGGCCGTTTTTCTCTGTACCTCCTCCATGAGCAGATTGCCCAGGCTGAATAGTTCGAGGAGAAAAACGAAAGTCAGCAGGATAACTCTCATCCTGTCTCTCATCGGGATCTGCTGGCCTGCCATGTCCTGGCCGATCACCGTGGCCTGGAAATCGGCTGGAAGCTCGTACCCGATAAGCGCATATCCTATCTCGGAGCCGATGGCCTCGCCTGCCTCGATTACCTCCTCCGGGGTTTTCGATGAAACGTACAGGACGAGTTCGGGTTCCTGATCCGAGATGATGAACGACACGCCGGCGCTGACCTCTTCTTCTTCAACCATTCTCTTGAGATCTTCCGTGGACTCCGCCCAGATCAGCTGCAACCCTTCCTCCGCTTCCTCCTTTCCCGCCTCGCTCAACCTCGAAGCGATCTCGTTCTCTCCCCCTTCCAGGCCGAACTCCGCGGCTGCTTGCTCGCCGATCTCCAGGTAGAATCCCATCTTGAATACCTCGTCCACGCCCGAGGGCAGGAGGTAATACATGACTGCAAAGATGACGATGAACAACACCGATATGACCGCGACGAAGCGGTTGCGCAGGATCTGCGCCAGGTCTTTCTTCACGATGGCGAAGACGCGGCTCATTTCAATTTCTTTCCCGTCAGCTGGATAAAGATGTCCTCCAGGGTGGCTTCCTCGGTGTGCATGTCCAGGACTTCGTATCCGGCGATTATCTCCTGGATGTGGCTTCCCGCCTGCCTGTCGTCCAGGGAGAATTCCTCTTGGGCAAGTTCGCCGTCTTTGTGATAACGCATTTTCAGGACCCTCTTGCCGTATTGATGTTTGAGGTTCTCGGGGGTATCCAGGGCGGCGATCTCCCCTTCGTTGATGAAGGCTACGTGGTCGGAGAGCTTATCGGCCTCCATCATGTCGTGTGTGGTAAGGAATACCGTAGCCCCTCTGGCCTTTTCCTCCGTGACGACCGTGCGGATAGCCTCGGAAGAAACCGGGTCGAGGCCGTCTGTCGGTTCGTCCAGGAAGAGCACTTGCGGTTTATTGACCAGGGCCCTCGCGACCATGAGCCGCTGTTTCATTCCCTTGGAATAATTTGCCACCCTGTCCTTGCGGTCCTCCGGAAGACCGACCCTCTCCAGCAATCCGGCCGCATCGAGGTCTTTAATCCCGAAGAGAGAGGCGAAGAACTTCAGGTTGGCAGCTGCCGACATGTCTTCGTAGAGGCTCTTTTCCTCGAAGCATACGCCTATCTGCGCCTGGACCTTCTCCCTGTTTTTCACCATATCTTCGCCGAGGATGGTGATACTTCCAGCTTGCGGTTCGAGGAGCCCGATAAGCATCTTAAGGGTGGTGGTCTTACCGGCTCCGTTAGGACCGAGGAACCCCAGCACTTCCCCTCTGTTTATGTGAAAGGAGATGTGGTCAACCGCCTGTATGTCACCATATGAATAAGCGATTTCCTCTGCTGCGAGCGTCGTATCAGGCGCCATTTTCTTTCACCTTTCCACTCTTTAAGGCCTGTTCCAGTTCCTCGATCCTTTTATCGTAAAGGGGATATATCGAGCTTGCGGGCGCTCCCAGGATCTTCTCCATGGTACCTAAGTAGAGCTGAGCCCTGTGCAGGATCCTCTGCGCGCTTTCAGAGTCTTCTTCACGCCTGACCAGATCGGAGGCTTGCCGCTCGGCCATGGCGTTGGAGAGAAGTAGGATCAACTCTGCTGTATCCTCGGGTTCCCCCGCCTCGAAGACGCCTTCCTCGATGCCCTGGCGTATGATCTCCGCCAGCACCGGCGTAAATTCCCTCAAAGCCTTGCGGTTCATCTTGTAGCGGATGATGGCGTTCTCGTCGCGGTATATCACCTTCACCGCCTCGCTGAGGATATCGAGGTGGGCCAGTTTCCAGCTGCTTATCGACTCCATGAAGCGGTTTATCTTCTCCATGGGAGATAGGTCCGACATGCGCGGGATGCCCTCGATCTCGAGGGCCATCTCGTCTACCATGCGGCCAACCACGGCATCGAGGACGTCCTCTTTGCCGTTGAAGTAGTAATAGAAGGCTCCCTTGGAAAGGCCTACCGCATCGATTATGGCCTCTACCGGCGTGGCATCGTATCCCGCCGTGGAGAAAAGGCGCCAGGCTGCTTCGATAAGTTCTCCCCTGGTGTCCTCCCTCGCCTCCGCCTTTCTGGGCCTCGCCATGCTGGTCCTCCCTTTATCCTTACCTGAGCCGGACAGTAGGTGATGTGGCTCCCAAGTAATAATATACCGACCATCGGTATATACCGACCGTCGGTATTATTTTACTACGAAGGAGCTCCCCCGTCAACAACAGGAGCAGGGGTCAAGCGCGGCTCTGGGAGTGCCGGGGGGCTGGACTCTGTCATTGCGATGAGGCATCTTCGCCGAAGAAGCAATCCCCTTAGTCTCATGTTGATTCTTAGTGCTTTAGCTGGTTTTTCACCACGCTCCCACACCTTTTGCCGACCGTAACCGATTTATCGGCATTTTCTCGTATTACTTATTGACCTATATCAATAAAAAAGGGCACTAAGATAGATATATATGGAGTCGAACTCGGAACCGGAGCTTTAGCGAAGGTGAACGGTCGATTACGGCAGAGAATCAAATCAAGCACAAAATGCCTGCTCAAAGCGTCTTAAAGACATAATGAGGCTTTTTTGTATGCTCTTCCTAAAGCTCAGGGGCATGGATTTGTATCACGAACCCATGCCCCCTGAAAGAGCTGCTCAATATGCGCCTAGCGCGGCACACCCACCACCGCGTGACCGCCGTCCCAGGCACCGTCGAAGAGGAAATACATCGATCGTTCAACGACCACATCGCTGCCGGATACGACCTTTACCCTCGCGGACAGCTGATAGTCGTTCCCGGCATCCGCGTTGACCATTACGGTCTTTCGCGTCTGCGGTGGGACGTTTAGGATCCTCGCAGTAAGGGCGCCTTCTTCCTGGGTTAAGTAGTATATCTCCACCATCGCATCGGTGCTTCCGGGGTTCTGGATGCACAACCACTCGTCGAAGCCGGCTCCCGTGTACCCCTCAGCGAAATACCAGTCCTGCATGGGCGAGGGAACTCCGATGACACAGTGGCCACCCTGTGCCGAGAGACCCTGGTATGAATATGCGAAATAGGTAGGCCTCTCCGCCAGGAACGGCGAGTCAGAGGTGAGATATACGCTCACGTCCTTGCCCCATCCTACCTCGTTCGGCAGGAAGAGGGTGTTCCTCCTGCCCGCGGGCACGGTATATGTCTTGTCGGGGATCTTTTCCAGGCCCTCCTCCAGGTGATAGGCGGCCTGCACCTGGATATCGGTATCGCCCGGGTTCTGCAGGGTGATCCAGGCCTCGAAGTCATCCCGCGTGGTGCCCTCAGCGAAATAATAATCCGTCGCCAGGGCGGAGGCCCCAACGGTGCAGTGGCCTCCCTGCCAGTTCCTTCCAGTTGCTTCTTCACCGGGCTGGGCAGCGGCGCCCCATCCCAGGTAGTCGAAGTACATGGAGCGTTCGGCCACCACGGGGACGGACGAGAGGAGCTCGAGTGAGTTCTGGTATCCCGCTCCCAGCAGATCGTTTATCTTTAAGGTGGCCCGGGAATAGGGCTGGACGGCCCAGTTGTCGCTGGTGATCTTCCCCGCCTCCTCGGTCTGGAAGTTGAAGGTTAGAAACGCGGTGGTATTCCCGGGATTCATGACGCAGACGTACTGGTCGAAGTAGTTCCCGGTATAGCCCTCGGCGAAATACCACTTCTGCGACGGGGAAGCGGTGCCCGTCGTGCAGTGGCCGCCCTCCCATCCCTCTCCATAGTCGAAGTACATGGGGCGCTCGGCGAAGACCTCGCCACCGGAGACCACGCGTATGGAGAACTCCTGCCCCACGACGATCATGGAGTTCACATCCACCGTCGTCCGGGATCCCGCGGGGATGGCGATCCTCTGTATCTCCCAGTCTCCGTTCTTGAAGAAGTAGTCTATCTGCGCCATGGACTCCTCGTTACTGGGATTGGCCAGGGTCAGGAAGGTGTGGAAGCCTTCCCCAGTGTAGCCCTCGGCGAAATAGATGTAAGAGGCATCCATGGGCATGGGATCGGACGTCCCACCGCTGGTGGTCACAGTGACGTCTACGTCCGACTCCACATCCGCGGGGACCACCAAGCGTATCTGTCGGTCCGACCACTCCAGGTAATCGGTTATCTTTTTCGTGTCAAGGGTGACGAAGGACTCACCCCGCACGTCCCCGAAGGCATTCCCGGTGATGGTGAGCTTGAGCTGCGGCTCGCTGGTGTCCAGCACCGTCTTGCGTATGCGCGGTATGACCCCGAAGTCCTTGCCGCCAGAGGTCCCGCCGCTGGTGGTCAGGGTCACCTGCAGCGCGCCGGCGGCACCGGCGGGCACCTTGCACACCACCTGGCCGTCGGCCCAG
>JAFGDU010000010.1 GCA_016931915.1 Actinomycetota bacterium | reverse complement strand
CGTCCGTGACCTACCAGGGTCTGCTTTACCTGCAGCGGCGTATACTCCTCCACCGACACGCCGGCGTGTGCTGCGGCGAGGATTATACCCCCCCTGGCCTGGCCCACCACCATGGCACTACGCACGTTGGTATTGAAGAAAAGCTCCTCCAGCACTACCAGGTCCGGACCATAGCGTTCGATGAGTCCCTTTACCTCTTTATAGATCTTATCAAGGCGTACCGACAGCGGTTTGCGGGAGGAGGTGCTGATCCCTCCGTACGCGATTGAACGCAGCCGCCCCCCCTCCTTCTCCACTACCCCATAGCCGGTCGAAGCCAGCCCGGGGTCGATTCCCATTATGATCATAGGATTCTGCGCGCCTCACTCCTCGGATAGCTCCTGCAGTATCTCGTCGGGGATATCGAAGTTTGCGTAGACCTCCTGTACGTCCTCGTAATCCTCCAGGGCGTCCACCAGCCTTAGTACCTTCTTGGCCCCGTCCTTGTCCAGTTTTACCGTGTTCTGGGGCAACATGGTCACCTCGGCAGAGGCCAGTTCGATTCCCGCTCCCTTCAGCGCCTCCACCACGCCGCGGAAGGAATCGGAGTCGGTCACTATCTCCCAGTGATCGTCCTCTGTGGACATGTCCTCAGCGCCGGCCTCCAGGGCCAGTTCCAACAGGGCATCTTCGTCAGCCCCGGAGTCCTTGTTGACGATGACATTCCCTTTCTTCTCGAACATCCAGGCTACGGAGCCGGAGGTGCCCAGGCTTCCACCGGTGCGGGAGAAGATGCGCCGGATGTCGGCCGCCGCGCGGTTGCGGTTGTCGGTCATGATGTCCACCATTATCGCCACTCCGTTCGCGCCGTAGCCCTCGTAGAGTATCTTCTCGAAATCTGCGCCGGAACCCTCCCCGGTGCCACGCTTGATGGCTCTCTCTATGTTCTCCTTGGGCATGGAGTAACTCTTTGCCTTCTCTATTGCATTGGCGAGGGCGAAATTCGCATCGGGGTTTCCCCCTCCTTCCTTCGCCGCCACGATGATCGCACGCGAGAGCTTGCTGAACATCTGCCCCCGCTTGGCGTCCGCAGCGCCTTTCTTGTGCTTGATGGAATGCCACTTGGAATGTCCCGACATCATATCCTCCTGTCTCGCGGCCCTAGGAGGCCTCCTCCACCATGTTCAGGAAATAGCGATGAACCCTGTCATCGCCGGTGAGTTCGGGATGGAACGCCGAGACCAGCATGCCGTCCTCGCGGGCCATGACCACTTTCCCTCCGAACTCGCCCATCACCTGCACCTCCGGCCCCACTTCGTCTATCCACGGGGCTCGTATGAATACTGCCCTGAAAGGCTGCTGCTTCTTCGCGATATCCTCCAGGACCAGGTCTGTTTCGAAGCTGTCCACCTGCCGCCCGAAGGCGTTACGGCGGGCCGTTATATCCATCAGTCCCAGCAGGGGCTGGTCGCCCTCGGTTATGCGGCGAGCCATCACGATAAGTCCCGCGCAGGTGCCGTAGATCGGTATCCCCGCTCTCGACAGGGCATGCAATTCCTCCATAAACCCACACGCGACCATCAACTTGCCTATGGTGGTACTCTCCCCTCCCGGCAATATCAGGCCCTCGCAAAGCCGGAGCTCGGCGGGGTATTTCAATGCGACCCCTCGAGCTCCACATGCCTCGAGAATCTGTAGATGCTCGCGTACGGCACCCTGCAACGCGAGCACGCCTATGGTCGGCTTTTTCATCTCTCCCCATTCCTCGTGCCGGGTCGATCCGCGGTTATCACCAGCCGCGGAACTGGATGAGGTTCTCGTGGCCTATCTGCGAGATCTCCTGGCCTGCCATGGCGCTTCCGATACCGCGGGAGACCTCGGCAAGCACCTTGGGATCGTTGTAGTGAGTGGTAGCGCGCACGATGGCGCGCGCCCGCGCCGGTGGGTCCTGTGACTTGAATATCCCGGACCCAACGAAGATCCCATCCGCGCCCAGCTGCATCATCATCGCCGCGTCCGCGGGGGTTGCTATGCCGCCGGCGGAGAAATTGACCACGGGCAGTTTTCCGTTTTTCGCAACCCAGTACACCAGGTCGTAAGGCGCCCCCATCTCCTTGGCGGCGGCCATGAGCTCGTCCTCGGGTGCCACGGTCAGCTTATGCATCTCGCCGTTGATGGTGCGCATGTGCCGTACCGCTTCCACCACATTGCCCGTCCCCGCCTCGCCCTTGGTGCGGATCATTGCAGCACCCTCTCCGATACGCCGCAGCGCCTCCCCCAGGTTTATGGCCCCGCACACGAAGGGCACGGTGAACTGCCACTTGTCGATATGGTGTTTCTCATCGGCGGGAGTGAGGACCTCGCTTTCATCCACATAGTCCACCCCCAGCGCCTCCAGTATCTGCGCCTCCACGAAATGTCCGATGCGCGCCTTGGCCATCACCGGGATGGTCACCGCTGCGATGATCGCCTCGATCACGGTGGGGTCCGCCATCCTGGCGACGCCGCCGTCTGCCCTGATGTCCGCCGGCACCCTCTCCAGCGCCATCACGGCCACCGCTCCGGCCTCCTCGGCGATGATCGCCTGCTCGGGCGTGGTGACGTCCATGATCACGCCGCCCTTGAGCATCTCGGCCAGGCCGGTCTTCACCCTCAATGTTCCTTTTTCTTCCATTTCTCCGGTCCCTCCAGAACCCGTCCTATTAAGAAAAGCCCCCCACGGGCTCCCTTTTTCAATCATAGCTCATACCAATAGGGCTATCAATCAAGGTGAAGATGCCTTTCACGTGCTGACGGAACTGGTGTCTTTCGGCACGCCCCGAGCAGCACGGCCCAAGGGCCCACACTACTTTGCCTTGCAGTACCGCCCCGTGCATGCAGCGAAAACGCAACCTTCTGGTACATCGCATCTATGGCAGCAAAAATTAGAGGGCATGGCCCTCCTCTGCAGGTACAATAACTAACGGGGCAGCTCGCCTCGCAGCCGCGCCTCCATCATGGCCTGGTTGTACATCCCCTCGAGCCCCGACATCGCCCGCAGTCGCGCGATGCGATCCTCGATGGGCGGATGGGTGCTCCAGATACTGGACCTCTTGGCTTTGCTCGCCTTCGCCTCCTTCTTGAAGGGCTCTATGATCCAGAGGTGGGCGGTGGCCTGGCTGGTGCGGGGGAAGGGCTTGGCCTCGTTGGCCAGCTTCTCCAATGCGCTGGCCAGACCCTCCGGGTAACGGGTGAGCTTGGCCCCGGTGGCGTCGGCGAGGTATTCCCGTTTGCGCGATATGGACAGCTGCAGCAGCTGGCCGATGATGGGCGACAGGATGAGGAAGACCAGCCCGACCACGAAAATGATAAGGTAGATCAACCCGCCACCTTCGCCGCCGCCCCCGCCGCTGCGGTCGCGGTCGCCGAACATGCCACCGAAGAAGATCATGCGCGTCACCACGTTGGCGAAGATGACCAGCAGCCCCACCAGCACGACCACCATGCACATGTAGCGGATGTCGTAGTTTCCGATATGCGACATCTCGTGGGCCAGTACCCCCTCTAGTTCGAGGCGGTTGCATTTCTCCAGCAAGCCGGTGGTCACGGCGATGGCTGCATGCTCCGGATCCCTTCCCGTGGCAAAGGCATTCAGGGCCGGGGAATCGATGATATAGGTGCGCGGCGGCGGGATACCCGCGGCGATGGCCAGCCCCTCCACCGTATTCACGAAATAGGGGAATTCGTCGCGCGTCACCTGCTTGGCTCCGGCAGAAGCCAGGGCGATCCTGTCGCTGTTGTAGTAGCTCATGAAGGACATGACCGTGGCGACGATGGCGGCGATAGCCAGCCCCAGGATGGCGTAGTCGAATCCCCAGATGTAACCCACCAGGAAGCCTATGGCGAGGATGATCACGATGAAGACGCTGACCATCAGTGCCGATTTCCACTTATTACTGGATATCTCGGTGTAAAAAGTGGTCTCTGCCACTTCTTTCTCCTCCCGGTTCTCTTATGGGCTGGTGATAAGCAGATTACCGCCAGCTCCCATTCCGCCTCCCCGCATCACCGCGGAGGCGGATACTTTTTTCATTACCCAACGCCAGTCCGCTTCCAGGCGCGACTCAGAACTCCACCTTCGGGGCCTCGCGCTCAGCCGTTATCTCGACCTCGAAGTATTCGCGCTCGCCGAACTTGGCCGAGAACATGCCGGCCACGATGTTGGCCGGGAACTTCTGGCGGGCGTTGTCGTAAGACATCACGCTATCGTTGTAGAACTGCCGCGCGAAGGCGATCTTGGATTCCGTTCCGGACAGCTCCTCCTGCAGCATGAGGAAGTTCTGATTTGCCTTGAGGTCCGGGTATGCCTCGGCCACGGCGAAGAGGCTCTTCAATGCACCGGATATTATATTCTCCGCCTGTGCCTGCTCGCCAACGGTTTGTGCGTTTATACCCATGTTCCTGGCCTGGGTTACCCTCTCGAAGACCTCTCTCTCGTGCGTGGCATATCCCTTTACCGTCTCCACCAGGTTGGGGATGAGATCGTATCTCCTCTTGAGCTGCACGTCGATCTGGTGCCAGGCATTATCCACGCGGTTGCGGTCGCGGACGAGCCTGTTGTAGATGGCGATGAATCCCACGATGAGCAGGAACACCACTACCCCGATGATGATTAAGACCCATACCACCGGCATGACCTCCTTTCCTCACGAACACCCTTCGTCTACTCAGGCCCGGCCGTTTACGGTCTGCCGGACCCACGGACTTCTGCGGACTTTACTAGTGTATCGAATGCCGTTCGCTATGACTTTACCATACTCGTTGTTCGCCACGCCGGGGTTGAGAGTTGGTATTTGTCAGGATGATAGGGTGGTCTCTCAATCTATTTCAACCCGGAAAGCGCCTACCGAGACGATACAGCATCTAACCTGTAATCCCAGCCTTATCTCATAGGCTCCCGCCCGCTCACATCAGGCTGGCCAGTCCGGCTCCTACGAAGCGGCCGCCCAGTACCACCAGGAAGGTGCCGCAGGCCAGGATGAGGTAGTTATACACGCGGTCGGAGAGAAAACGCTTCCCGGTCACCACCAGGAAAGCCACGAGGAAATACCACAGCAGGTCGGCCATGACGTGTCCGGTATAAAAGGAGAGGACCCCCGCGACACCGCTCTCCATGGAGATGAGCAGCCAGCTCAATCCAAAGGTTGCCCACCACAGGAACCAGTAGGGGTTGGAGATGCTGGTGCTGACGCCCGCAACGAACGGCCCTATGCGCCTTCCCGAATGCTCCTGCAGATCGAGGTGGAGCTTGCGGTCGCGCACGTCCAGGGCCATGCCCAGGCCCATCCAGAAGAGGAAAGCGCCCCCCGCGATCCCCACCACCCCGAAGAAGATATCGTTTCCCAACACCTGGTCCAGGCCCAATACCAGCAGGATGATGAGGGCTCCCTCCAGCACCGCATGGCCGGCCACCAGCAAGGGGGCGGCAATGAACCCTTTGCGGTAGGACTCGTTTATAGTCACCGTGAGCAGCGGTCCCGGCATGAGAGCGCCGGACAGACCCACCCCCAGGGATACGAAGAATATGCTGATGAGGCTCATCTAACTCCAACCGTAGTGTTCGTGCATGCGCTGTATGCCCGCGTCGATCTCATCTATGAGTGTGTGCATCAGCTCAGGCGTTACCGCCGCCACGCAGGAGAGCTGGCCCGACCTGCCGGATGCAAGCAGGGGATAGCCGTCCAGGGGCGCTCCGAAGGCATCTCCTATGGCCAGCCCGGCCTCGCTGGCGATGAGGCCGGCCGCCGCCAGGTCGTACGATGAGTTGTTGAGGACATGACCGTGGCCAGCGCGCAGGAACATCTTCTCCACCTCAGGCGCCTCGCGGATCATGCGGTCCCCCACGTCCACGTATGCGTCCAGTTGACCGGTGAGCAGCCGGCTTATGCAGTAGGTGGCGCTGCCCAGGTCGAAAACCCCGCCGTCGACGCTGGAACGGTCAACGAGTTCCTCCAGGACCAGGATAGTGGGCAGCGCCGGCCTGCCGCGAAAGCCCAACGTCCAGAAGAGGGTGGACAGTTCCTCGTGGGGCAGGATGACCGGCTCCCTCTCCTCCCCATCTATGAATATACGGCACCCCTTGCCCCGCTCCGCCTCGAACCAGGCGTCGTTCTTTATCTCCTGCAGCAGACCGTAGACGACGTCTCCATGCTTGGGATATGGGTTGTCCACGGCATGGTACGGCGCCACCGCGATGGATACGCAGCATGCCTCGAAACCCGCCGCCGCCGGGCGCGTACCGTCGATGGGGTCAACCACCAGAACCCATTTCGCTTCCTCGCTGCCCACGAGGCCGCGGTCCTCGGAGAAATATGCCAGCTCGGGGATGTCCTCCAGGCGTCTTTCGACCTTCTTCTCCGCAACCTCGTCGATGGCGAAGGTAGAATCTCCGCTGGCGCCGCGCCCCTGCATTTCACGCGCCGACTTCTCGCCCAGGTGGGGCCGGACTATCTCCCGCACTTCGCTGGACAGGTCCCTGCATATCTCGACCACTTCATCGAGGTGCATCAGCGATCCCTCCCGTATAGACTCACTGCATCTCCGTATGCCTCTTCCACGTCCTCCACCAGGTTCTCCCACGAGAACATCGCCGCCCTGTCCAGTGCGGCTGCTGCCATGGCCTCCCTCGCAGCCCCGTCATCGATGAGCCGGTTCAAGGCGTCCGCCAGTGCCAGGTGGTCGCCCGGCGGGAAGAGCCTGCCCTGGACGCCGTCCTCCAGCACTGCACGGTAACCGGGTATATCGGATGCCATTACCGGCACGCCGCTCGCCATGGCCTCTACGAGTACAATACCGAAACTCTCCATGCCCAGGGCGGGCGAGATCATTATATCCGCCGAGCGGTATGCGGCTGGCACGAGGCCGTCGGCCAGCCTGCCAAGCCAGACCACCCCCGCCTGCGCGCTCGATGGTTCCTCTACCCCTACCACCAGCAGGCGCACCTCGGGGTGGCTTGCGCGCACCAGCGGCAGCGCTTGCAGCAGCACGTCCAGGCCCTTGCGCGGTTCGTCCCTGCCCACGAAAACGAGGTTGAAGCCGGATCCCGTCCATTCCTGCAGCGCCGGACCCTCGGGGGAGAAGCGCGCCGTATCCACACCGTTGGGGAGGATGCGGTAGTCGCCGGGAAAGTAGCGCGACACCAGGTCGCGTGCGGCGGGACTTACCACCGCTTTTACGTCTATCCTGCCGGCCAGTTTCCTCAGTATCGGCTGCGCTAGGCGGTATCCCATGCTACCCCCCTCCCTTGCAGCGTGGAAGGTGGCCAGCGTGGCGCAGCGCGAGAAGTACAGCGCGAGCATGGAGGCACTGGGGATAAGGGGTTCGTGCAGGTGGAGTGCGTCGAAGGGCTCCCTGCGCAGTAGTCCTCGCATGCGCGCCGCTACCCGGGGTCCGAAGGAGATGTTGGCCCTCGACTGGTTCGCCGCCACCGCGAATGAACCGCCCACGGAGAAAAAATCCACTCCGTCTTGTCCTCCGGGCGCGATAACCAGCACGCGGTGTCCGCGCCCGCGCAAGTGGTCGGCGAGCTGCTCTACGTGCCTGTTGACCCCACCCGGAAAATCCCAGGAATAGGGCGATACCATGCCTATGTTCATGCGGTTCATTTTACCGTATCCACTGAGTCCATAACCCTTGCCAGGATACTTCCTCCAGGTTAAAGCGAGAAAACCCAATCCCGATTGCTGCATGCGCGGGGTTGTCCGAGGCGGCGTGAGCGGGAAATCAGCTGACCGGACCGCGCCCGTTAATCCATTATCCTGGCCTTATAGAAGCTTCCCAGCTTATCCATGGCCTCACTGCTCTCCGGAACCAGTGGAGACAAGAACTGCCACGCGTGGATCATATCTTCACATACGAACAAGTCGAAAGGGCTATGATCTACCTCCGATCATCAATTCTACTTTTTCTCGGCCTGGTTCTTGAAGATGGGTTGGAACATATGCCATTGCGTGGGGTCCTCGCGGATGAAATCCTCGAAGACCCTGGCCAGCTTCTGGGTGTTGGCCTGGACGTCGCGCCGGGTGTCTCCCGTGACCTCGATTTCCAGGGGCGGTCCGACGTAACCGTGATACCAGCCGCCCCTGCGTATGGTCAGGCAGGGGATCACCGCGGTTCCAAGCTTCACTCCCAGGAGGGCGGGGCCGATGGGCATCATGATCCTCTCCCCGAAGAACTCAACCTCCACCCCGCTTCCCGCGATGAGCCGGTCGGAGAGCAGGCAGACCATGCCGTTGCCCAGCAGCACCTCGATGACCTTCTCCACCGTGTTCTCCGCCAGGGGTATGATGCGGATGCCCATGCGCCGGCGCAACTCGGTGTGGAACTCATACATGGGAAGGGGCTTGAGCTGTTCCGCCACGGCCCAGAAAGAGGGGTAATTGTGCCCAACCCATCCCCCGATCATATCCCAGCTACCGTAGTGAGGAAGCGCCAGTACGGCTCCCCGTTTGCTGCGCAGGCATTCATCGAACCACTCCACGCCGTGCGGCACCACCAGGGAGTTATAGATCTCCTCGTAGGTCAGGTGATAGCAGCGCAGGAAGTCCACCCAGTACCTGGCATAGTTGTGGAAGCTCCTCCGCGCCAGATCGTGCCACTCCCGCGGGGTGCCCTCGGGGCGAACGCGCCGCATGTTCTCGTATACTACCTCGCGCTTGTGCCGCGAAAAGCGGTAGGCGATCTCCGCGACCCCTACTCCGATAGCGTGGGTAACCCATATGGGCAGGCGTCCCACCAGGCCGCAGGAGCCGCGAAAGAAGTAATACTTGAGGTATCCGGGGATATCATCGCGAAAGCTTTCCCGCTCCGGCATGTCTCACACCCGATCAGGATCCGTCCGGCGCCGCGGATGCATCCTTCTCCCGGGCTCCCTTGTAGATGACTATCATGCGATGGGCAAGCGTCTCCACCGCCAGCACGAGCACGAGGTAGAGGGAGCCTCGGAATACCCAGATGTTGTCGGTCAGGCCGTAGATGAACAGCGGCAGCGCGAAGAGGAGCAGCCGCAACGGGCGGGCCAGCAGGCCGACGTTGCAGGCTACACCCAGGCCCTCCGCCCTCGCCTTCACGTAGCTGATGAGGGAGGAAAGAACCATGTACGCCGCCACCATGAAGGCGACGTCGAGGATCTCCTGGTCGGCGAAGTAGTACAGCGTACCCAGGGAGAAGAAGAAGTCGGCCACGCGGTCGGCCGTCGAGTCGTAGAAGGATCCGAAGGTGCTCACGCGCCCGGTCAGCTTGGCCACCTGCCCGTCCCAGATGTCGAAGAGTCCGGCCAGGAAGAGGATCCAGGGGCCGACAACGAACTCCCCTATGGCGAAGAGATAGCCCGCCACCGCCGCTGCGCCTATGGAGAGGGTAGTGATGAAGTTGGGCGAGAAGACGCGCCCCAGCACCCATCCCACGGGATGGAAGACCGCGCTGGAAAACCTCCGCAGCCCCTCGTTGACGCTCCATGCACGTTCCACGTTCGTCTCCCCCTAGCTGAGCGGGCCGTAGAAGACGCTGATTATGGTGCAGCCCTCCTCACCGGTGGTGAAGGGGCCGTGCTGCGAGCCTGCCGGGAAGAAGGCGAAATGCCCCGCGTGGAAGACCTCTTCCCCCCCGTCCTCTGCCTGCTGTTTCAACTCACCCTGCAGGACGTAGGCCGCCTCGTCCGAAGAGATGTGCGAATGGCCCGGCATCTCGCAGTAGGGCTCGAAACGGAGCAGGAGGATCTGGCCCCCGCCGCGCGGGTCCATGTACAGCACCTTCATCTGGGCGCGCGGGAAGTCCGCGGGTACCCATTCCAGGTTATCCTCGTGCACGACGAATCTGTCCATCTCTCTCACCGTTCCTCCGCAGATATTTTCGACGCCTCTCCCGCGTATTCTTTCTTTTTATTCCCTGTCCGCTTTAGACTGTCACGTACTGTAAACACCTCTCGCGGGCTCAGGTCACGGCGGGACGCTCGTTCACAAGCTCGTCCACGGCCTGCTGCAGGTCATCCAGGAGTGGTTGCATCTCCATCTTCCTCTTCTCTCCCGTCGCTCTGACCTGGAGCTCCACGGTACCATCCTCGTCGTATCCCTTGCCGATGACCGCGCGGTAGGGAATCCCGATGAGGTCGGCGTCTGCGAACTTGATCCCCGCGCTCTCCTCGCGATCGTCCAGCAGCACCTCCCATCCCCGCCTGCGGCAGCTCTCGTAGAGCTCGTGCGCGGCGGCACTCCTCTCCTCCCGCTCGTAGTTCAAGGGCAGTATATGCAACATCGCCGGGGCCACGCTGAGGGGCCAGATCATCCCGCGCTCGTCGTGGTTCTGCTCGATCACGGCTGACATGAGCCTTGTCACCCCGATGCCGTAGGTGCCCATGACCATGGGGCGGGACATACCGTTCTCGTCGTCGTAGTTGCAGTGCATGGCCTCGGAGTACTTCAACCCCAGTTGGAACACCTGCCCCACCTCGATCCCCGCCTCGACGCGCAGCGTTCCGCCGCAGCGGGGACACATGTCCCCTTCCCTGGCGGAGGTGATGTCCGCGAAGCGGTCGACCTGGAAATCACGGCCTTCATCCACGTTCACTGTGTGGTAGTCCTTCTCGTTCGCTCCGCAGACCATGCCCCCAGCTCCCTCGAGCGCCTCGTCGGCGATGATCTCCGCCGCCCGCAGCCCTGCCGGGCCCACGAAGCCCTGCAGGTAGGAAGGAAACCTCTTCCAGTCATCGTCGCCGAAGAGGCGGAACTCGCCGGTGCCCAGCACCCTCTCCAGCTTGATCTCGTTGGCCTCGCGGTCCCCGGGCACCAGCACCGCCACCGCCCTGTCCTCCACCAGGAACATGATGCATTTCACGAAGAGCTTGGGCTCCAGCCCCAGGAACGAGCTCACCTCCTCGATGGTGCCCTTGTCGGGCGTATGCACCTTCTCCGCCGCCTTGCCCTCGCCCCGCGGCCGCTCGTCGCGCCGGTAGGCGGCCAGGGTGACGTTGGCGGCGTAGTCGCACCCCTCGCAGTAGGCGATGTCGTCCTCGCCCACCTCGGCAGTGACCATGAACTCGTGGGACACGTCGCCCCCGATGAGGCCGGTGTCCGCCTCCACCGCCCGCCAGGTACAGCCGCTGCGGGTGAAGACGCGGCCGTATGCGTCGTACATGGCCTGGTAGGAGCGGCGCATGCCCTCCTCGTCGCGGTCGAAGGAATAGCCGTCCTTCATGATGAACTCGCGCCCCCGCAACAGGCCAAAGCGCGGCCTTATCTCGTCCCGGAACTTGTCCCCTATCTGGTAGAGGTTCAAGGGCAGGTCGCGGTAGGAGGATACGTTGGAGCGCACCAGGTCGGTGATGACCTCCTCGGCGGTGGGCCCCAGGCCGAAATCCCTCTCCGCCCGGTCCTTGAGGCGCATCATCTCCGGGCCGTACTTGGACCAGCGGCCGCTCTCCTCCCACAGCTCCCGCGGCTGCATGATGGGGAGGATGACCTCCTGGGCGCCCGCCGCGTTCATCTCCTCGCGCACGATGCGCTCGATGTTCCTGACCACGCGCGCCCCCAGGGGCAGAAGCTCGTATATCCCCGATGCCACCCTGCGCAGGAAGCCGGCGCGCACCAGCAGCCGGTGGCTGGCCACCTCCGCATCGGCGGGGCTCTCCTTGAGGGTGGGAATGAACGCGCTGGACTGTCTCATCTGGCTCCTTCTCTACCGCTCTTCCTCTTCCTCGTATTCCGCGGACATCTTCTCCACCTCCGCCAGCAGCACCTGCAGCAGGTTCTCCTTGGCGTGCCATCCCGCCGGCTTACCCCTGCGGAAGAGCAGGCCGCGGTCCTTTCCTCCCGCCACTCCCAGGTCGGCCTCCCTCGCCTCCCCGGGCCCGTTGACCGCGCATCCCATCACCGCTATGCGCAGCGGCGCCTTCACGTGGGCCAGGCGGCTCTCCAGCTCCGCCGCTATGGCGGCCACGTCTATGCGCGAGCGGGCGCAGGTGGGGCAGGCGACGATATCCGGGCCGCGCCGCGACAGCTCCAGCGCCTTGAGGATGGCCAGCCCGACTCGTACCTCCTCCACCGGGTCTCCGGCCAGGGAGACGCGGATGGTATCCCCTATGCCCTCGCCCAGCAGGGCTCCGATGCCCACCGCGGAGCGGATGGTCCCCGTCCAGGGCGGCCCCGCCTCGCTCACCCCCACGTGCAGGGGATAGTCCGTCGCCTGGGACAGCATACGGTAGGCCTCTATGGTCAGGGGCACCGAGGATGCCTTTACGGAGACCTTTATATCATAGAAATCGTTTTTCTCCAGCACCGCGATCTCCTCCAGGGCGCTCTCCACCATGGCCTCCGCCGTGGGGTGGCCGTGGCGCTCCAGGATATCGCGGCGCAGGGAGCCGGCGTTGACCCCCACGCGTATGGGCACGCCCCGCTTCTTCGCCGCCTCCGCAACCTCCCGCACCTTCTCCGCGCCGCCGATGTTCCCCGGGTTGATGCGCAGCCCCTGCACCCCCGCCTCCAGGGCCACCAGGGCCAGGGTGTGGTCAAAGTGGATGTCGGCCACCACCGGCAGGGGCGAGCCGTCCACGATCTCCGCGAGCGCGCGCAGGGTGCGCTGCAGGAGGTGGTCCTTCTTGAGGTTGGGGACCGCCACCCGAGCTATACGGCACCCCGCATCCGCCATGCGGCGGATCTGCTCCAGGGTTGCCGCCGCGTCCTCGGTAGGGGTATTGGTCATGGACTGCACGCTCACCGGGGCGCCCCCCCCCACGGGGACGTCCCCGATGCTCACGCGGCGGGTCAGCTTGCGCACGCTCATGGCAGGTTGATGGGGTTGGTTATGTCCAGGCGCAACGTGAGGACGAACAGCACGACCAAGAAGGCCAGCACCGCCACGGCCACCGGATAGAGCTTGCGCAAATCCACCTCCCTGCCGGTTACCCTCTCGTACAGCAGCACCGCCAGGTGCCCCCCGTCCAGGGGAGGCAGAGGGGCGAGGTTTATATATGCAAGAAAAAGGCAGATGAAAGCTAGAAAGTACAGGAAGTAGAACGCCCCCTGACCGAAGATCTGGCTCCCTGTCTGTGCTATTCCCACAACCGTCTGGGGCCTCTCCATGGTGGGCTCGGAGATGCCCACGAGTTGCTTCAAGGTGGAGAGGTTGAAGATTTTATAAATGCCGTAGAACACCCCCCACGAGGCCTCCACGAACCACTCCCCCGTCTTGCCCGCGGCCCCCAGGAACGAGTACTCCACCATATAGGGTTCGGACGTGACGCCCAGATATCCCGTCCCGTCCTCCTGGGTCACCAGGCGCACGGAGATCTCCATCTCCTCTCCGTCCCGCTCGACGAGCATGGGGACCCTCTCTCCGGGGTGCTCCAGGATAAAGGAGCGCACCTCCTCCCAGTCCGAGACCTCCTGCCCGTCCATGGTGAGTATGGTGTCCCCCTCCTGCAGGCCCGCCTTGTATGCGGGCGTCTCCTCCTGCCCCGCCTCGTCAATGTACTGCCCCACCGAGGACAGGGTCGTGGACCTTCGCTCCGAGTCGGGATATCCGATGAGCCAGATGGCGAAGAACATGATCAGCAGCGCCAGCAGGATGTGCATGAGCGAGCCGGAGAAGATGATCCAGAACCTCTTGCCGTAGGAGACGCCCTTGTAGGAATGGGGGAAGTCCTCGGGGCTCACCTCCTCCTCGGGATTCATGCCCAGGACCTTGACGTATCCTCCTATCAGTATCCACTTGATGCCGAACTCGGTATCCCCGCGCCGGGTGCTCCAGATACGCGGCCCGAAGCCAACGAAGAACTCGGGGCAGATAACGCCGGCCTTGCGGGCGGCGATGTAGTGGCCCAGCTCGTGTATGATCACCAGGAATATTATGGCGATAATGACGATGAGCACGGTGAGGAAAATATCCATCTCAGGCCGCCTCTCCCGTTATTTCCTCGGCAACCGCGCGTGCCCATTCCTCCGCCCTGATCACGTCCTGCAGGGAGCGCGCCCGCGCCGGCTCGTATTTCTCCAGCGTCTCTCCGATAACCCTTTCTATATCCAGGAACCCCATCCTCCCCTCCAGGAAAGCTGCCACCGCCATCTCGTTGGCCGCGTTGAGCACCGCGGTCGCCAGGCCTCCCTCCCTCCCCGCCCGGTAGGCGAGATCCAGGCAGCCGAAGGCACCGCGGTCGATCTCCCCGAAGGCCAGCGCGCCCAGGGCGGCCATATCGGTGTGCTTGAAGGGAGGTCCCCACCTCTCCGGGTAGGAGAGGGCTAGGGAGATGGGAAGTCGCATGTCCGGCAGGCTGAGCTGCGCCGACAGGGAGCCGTCGCGGAACTCCACCAGGGAGTGGACGACGCTCTGGGGGTGGGCGACTACCTTGATGGCGTCATAGGCCACCTCGAAGAGGTAATGCGCTTCGATTACCTCTAGGCCCTTGTTCATGAGGGTGGCCGAATCGATGGTGATCTTTCTGCCCATGCTCCAGGTGGGGTGGGCAAGGGCGTCCTCCACCGTGACCGATTCCAGCTCCTCGCGGCTGCGACCGTAGAAGGGGCCCCCTGAGGCGGTCAGGACGACGGCCTCCACCTCGCTTATTTCCTCGCCGCGCAGACAATGGAATATGGCGCCGTGCTCGGAATCCACGGGGATGAGCTCCCCGCCCGTCTTCAGCGCCTCCAGCACCAGTTCTCCTCCCGCCACCATGCTCTCCTTGTTTGCCAGGGCCAGCCTCTTTCCGGCCCCCAGGGCTGCCAGGGTGGGCGGCAGCCCGGCCGATCCCACCACGCCGTTGAGTACCGTATCTGCCAGGGGATAGGCCGCCGCCTCTATCAGACACTCGGGTCCGGCCGCCACCTCGATCCCCGCACCTTCGAGACGCCTCTTAATCTCCATGGCCGCCTTCTCCGACACCATTCCGACCAGGGTGGGGCGGTACTTCCGTGCCTGCTCCTCGAGGAGTTCGACGTTGCTATGTGCGGTTATGGCCACCACCCGCAGGCGCTCGGGATGGGCGTCGACCACCTCGAGGGCCTGGGTGCCGATGGATCCCGTGGAGCCCAGGATGGCAAGACCTCGCGATTCCGCATTGCCGTTCATAAGGTCATTATACGGGTTGGGGCTGGTCGGTGCCCCCGCCAATATCAGAGATGATCGGTTCTCGTGGGTTGGTTGCATTAGAATATGCATATACCGATGTGCCCGCAGCTTTCCTTGAGAGCCAGGGCCGGGATAGAGGGGGTAGTGATGGTCAAATTAGTCTACTGCGTGCGGAAAAGGGAGGACCTTGGAGACGAGGAATTCCACGACTACTGGCTGAATCACCACGGGCCCCTGGTGGCCAGGCTGGCCCCAGGCCTGGGGCTCAAGCGATACGTCCAGAGCCATACCATGGCCCTAGACCTGCACGAGTTGATCAAGGCGACTCGCGAGCTGAAGGAGCACTATGACGGCCTCGCGGAGTTGTGGTGGGAGAGCATAGAAGCTTTCATCGACGCATACAGCAGCCCCGAAGGCATGGAAGCCGACGCCGCCCTGCGCGAGGACGAGGCCAAGTTCATCGATTTTGCGGACTCCTGTATCTTCTTCAGCGAGGAACATACGGTATACGAAGCGTAGCGGTCACTCAGATCTTGAAGATGAAGTAGCGCAGGAAATAATAGGAGACCGCGGCGGTGAAGAACATGCTGTCGAAGCGGTCCATGATGCCGCCGTGGCCGGGGATGAGCGAGCTCATATCCTTGATGCCCAGCTCTCTCTTGACCGTGGACTCGGACAGGTCACCGAGCGGGGCGAAGATGCATACGATCGCCGCCAGCTCCATGGAGACGGCCAGGCTGAGCCAGCCGCGGTTCACGGTCAGGTAGAGGACGTAGGCGGCGATGAACACCGCCGCGGTACCCGCAAGGAACCCCTCCCAGCTCTTACCCGGGCTGATGTGCGGCGCCATCTTGTGCCGCCCGATGGCCGAGCCGGCAAGGTAGGCAACAGCGTCCGATATCCACACCATGACTATGACGGTGAAGGGAACGGTCCAGGGGATGGCGGTATCCAGCCCGAGCATGAGCACGAAATGGGCCAGGCAGAAACCCACCATGACCACGCCCAGCAGGGATACCGAGATGTCCGTGGTAGGCGATTCCGAGCCGCGGCGGAAGATGCACCAGGCGAAGAGGACGGGGATGTAGAGGGCGACGGTCAGTGCCAGGGGTGTAAGGTCCTGGGAATCCCTCAGGAAATAAGCGATGACCGGAAGGGCGCTACCAGCCGCCATGGAGAGCAGCATCGCCGGCTTGTAACCGTGCTTGGAGAAGGTGGAGTAGAACTCCCACAATCCTCCGAAGGCTATGAGGGCGATCCCGACCGTGAAGGGTATCTCGCCCCACCACAGGAGGATGACGATGATCAGGACCAGGACGACGGCGCTCACGACGCGCACGGCGAAGTTGGTGAAACGGGAGGCGAGCGAGGACCTGTCCTCGCCACTTGCGGACGTATCTTTCTCCCCGGTCGCCAAGTCAGACCTCCATCAGTTCTTTCTCTTTGACCTTGAGCATCTCATCCGTCTCGGCGATGAAACGATCGGTCAGTTTCTGGGCCTCTTCCTGCCCGCGGTGGAGGTCGTCCTTGGTTATCTCTCCGTCTTTTTCGAAGGCGCGCAGCTCCTCTATGGCGTCTCTCCGGACGTGGCGGATAGCCACCCGCCCGTCCTCTGCCTTTGCGCGCACTACACGCGTCAGCTCCTTGCGCCGCTCCTCGGTGAGCTTGGGGATGGGCAGGCGGATGACGTTGCCGTCGTTTACTGGATTGAGCCCCAGGTCCGACTGGTGGATGGCCTTCTCGATATCCTCGATGGAGCTCTTGTCGTACGGCGACACCACCAGCAGTGTCGGCTCGGGAACGGCGATTGATGCGATCTGGTTCAGCGGTGTAGGAGATCCGTAATACTCGACCATGATGCGGTTGAGGAGAGAGGCGCTCGCTCTACCCGTCCTGACCGACGCGAAATCGTCTCGGACATGCTCCACGGTCTTCTTCATGCGGCGCTCGGCGTCCTGCAAGATATCGTCTAACACCGGTTCAACCCCCTCCTCCCTTATCGGAAGCAACGATGGTACCTATGCGCTCACCGTATAACACCTTGGTTATATTGCCCGGAACGGTCATATTGAAGACGATGATGGGGAGCCTGTTATCCATGCACAGCGACACAGCCGTGGCGTCCATAACTCGTAATCCCTGCTGCAGCACCTCGATATAGTCGAGGGTCTCGTACATGACCGCGTCCGGGTTCTTCATGGGGTCCGAATCGTATACGCCGTTGACCATGGTTGCCTTGAGTATAGCCTCGGCGCTTATCTCGAGCGCGCGCAAGGCCGCGGTGGTGTCGGTGGTGAAGTAGGGGTTTCCAGTGCCCGCGGCGAAGATGACTATCCTTCCCTTCTCCAGGTGACGGATGGCGCGTCTCCTGATATAGGGTTCCGCTACTGCCTGCATCTCGATGGCGGATTGCACGCGCGTATAAACGTCTCTCTTCTCCAGGGCGTCCTGGAGTGCCAGGGAGTTCATTACCGTAGCCAGCATCCCCACGTAATCCGCGGCCGCGCGGTCCATGCCCTTGGCACTTGCCGCCATCCCACGAAAGATGTTGCCTCCGCCAACGACGACGGCGATCTGCAAGCCCCTTTCGTTTACCTCGGCCAGCTCGTCAGCGATGATCTTTACCATCTCCGGATCGATGCCGTAATCGAAACGGCCCAAGAAGGCCTCTCCGCTCAACTTTATGAGAGCCCTCTTGTAATGCGGCCGGGCTTGCTCTACTTCCGCCAATCCATCTCCCCCTTCCAGAGGATTCGCTTGACTCGCTCCGGTCTCGTTAAATTTTCTCCCCCTGGCCCTCCGTTACCTTCCGCATCACCGCCTGCACGGGCTTGCCGTCATGGGCAGGAAGCCCTTTACCCCTCGCCCTCCTCGCCAACCTGGAAGCGGGCGAAACGGCGTACGATCACGTTCTCGCCTACAGCCGCGATCGTCTGTTTTACCACATCTCCGACGGTCATGTCCGGATCCTTGACAAACGGCTGATCGAGAAGGCACACCTCCTCGAAATATTTCTTCATCCGCCCTTCGACGATCTTCTCCAGCACTTTCTCGGGCTTGCCTTCCTTGAGAGCGCGGTTACGGTTTATCTCGCGTTCCTCCTCGAGCACGCTTTCCGGCACATCCTCTGACGATACGAACAGCGGCTTCGAGGCGGCTATATGCATGGCGATATCGTGAACCATGGCCTTGAACGTCTCGTTGCGGGCCACGAAATCGGTCTCGCAGTTTACCTCCAGCAGCACCCCGATGCGGTTATTGATATGGATATAAGCGTCGATTATCCCATCGGCAGCCGTGCGGCCTGCCTTTTTCTGCGCTCCCGCAAGTCCTTTTTCCCTCAGCAGGCGCGTAGCCTTATCTACGTCGCCTTCGGCCTCCTGCAGCGCCTGCTTGCAGTCCATTATGCCTGCTCCGGTGGATTCTCTCAGCTCTTTGACCTGTGCCGCGTTGATCTCCATCGTTCCTCCTTGGTCTCATATAGGTAAGAGGTGTGTGGGCTTTCAGTCTCCCACCTTCTCCTCTATCTCTTCTTCCCGGGTGGCTTGCTCGCGTGCCTCCTCCTCTTCTTTCTTGCGCTGCGCCGCCTGCAGGGCGTCACGTATCTGGAATCCCTCCAGCACGGCGTTGGCGATGATCTTGCTTATGAGGTTAGACGCCCTGATGGCGTCGTCGTTGCCCGGGATGACGAAGTCCACCAGGTCCGGGTCGCAGTTGGTATCCACCACCGCGATAACCGGTATCTCCAGCTTGCGCGCCTCCATGAGCGCGATATGCTCCTTGCGCGGGTCGATGATGAAGACGCCGCTGGGAAGACGATCCATGCTGCGTAGACCCTCCAGGTTGCGGCGTAACTTGGTGAGCTGGTGGCGAATGCGGGTGGCCTGTTTCTTTGCCATCTGATTTAACTCACCCGATGCCTCCATCTCCTCGAGCTCCTTAAGCTTCTCTATGCGCTTTCTGATGGTGGTCCAGTTGGTCAGGGTACCTCCAAGCCAGCGGTTGGTCACATAGGGCATGCCACAGCGCAGGGCATTCTCTTTCACGGCCTCCTGGGCCTGTTTTTTGGTGCCCACGAAAAGAAGCGATCCTCCCCTGCCCACCATATCGCGGATAAAATTGTACGCTACCTCGATGAGTGCCAGGGTCTGCTGCAGGTCGATGATGTAGATGCCATTGCGCTCGGTGAAGATGTATTTCTCCATCTTGGGGTTCCACCGTCGGGTCTGGTGTCCGAAGTGGACTCCCGCTTCGAGCAGGTGTTTCATGGAGACTACGGTCATGCTTCCTCCTTGGTTGTTCCTCCGCCCGTTTCATCCCCTCTCCCTACCTCCGAGGAGGCACCCCGGGCAGAGGGTCCGCGAGCGTGTGTGATAACGGGAAATAAAAAATCCCGCCGGCGGCGGGCCTTACTGCGCCTTCTCGTCCCGGACTGCTGCATCCTGGTAAGCGGCCCACCTCCTTACTTCCTAAGCCAGGCGCCAGCTAAATATACTAACATAGCGGGATTTGCCAGACAATACACACTCTGCCCAGTCAATAGCCAGGAAGAAAGGTATATGGTGAGCCATATGGTAAGGAGTTAGGCGATGCGGCAACCTCGCTTGAATACTGCGTAGAGGCTCAACAGTATTGCGAGTACGCGCTTTGCGAGGTTATTTATGATCTGAGCAGCAAATACGACCGCGCCCGCACGTCATCCCCCTACCTTTTGCGCATGGACGGTAAATGCCCATCGCACATGCAGACATTACGCGAGGCTACGGGCAGAAGAAAGCGGGAGGCCGGTGTCTGTCCGTCCTCCCGCTGGTCAGTTCTTATCAGACCTCGAGCGCTCCCTTTGCGCTGGTCAGCCTGCCCTTGAGGCGCAATATGGCCTTGGTATGCATCTGGCAGACTCTGGATTCCGTTACGCCCAGAACCTCCCCTATCTCCCTCAGGGTGAGTCCCTCGTAATAATATAGGCTGATGACGATCTTCTCCCTCTCGGGCAGGCGATTTATCGCCTCCGCAAGGATCCTCTTCATCTCCTCTATCTCATAGGTCTTGGAGGGATCCTTGACCCGTGAGTCCTCCAGGGTGTCCACGAGGCTAACTTTGTCTCCCTTATCTCCTCCGACATTCCATAACTCGTCCAGGGCAACCAGGGAGATAAAACTCATCTGCTGCAGCAACTGGTGAAACTCGTCGAGGGAAATGCACATGTGCTTGGCCACTTCTTCGTCAGTCGGCAACCTTTTCAGCTCGTTCTCCAGAGAGACGTAGGCCTTCTCCAGCTCACGCGCCTTGAACCTTACCGAGCGGGGCACCCAATCAATGGAGCGGAGCTCGTCGATGATCGCTCCCTTGATGCGCGCGATAGCATAGGTCTCGAACTTGATCCCCCGCTCGGGATCGTATTTCTCTATAGCATCTATGAGTCCGAAGATGCCATAACTGACCAGGTCGGCGTATTCTATGTTGGGCGGAAGCCCAGATGAGACCCTGCCGGCTACGTATTTTACCAGTGGAGCGTAGTTGAGGATGAGCTTCTCGCGGGATTCCTGTGAACCCCCTTCCTTGAATTGCTTCCAGATCTTTGTGACGTCCTCTATTCCTTCCAACCTCGCTCCTCTTCTATAGAAATCAGCTGTATTCAACATTCTCCCTATCTCGGTTTACAATGCTGCTATTTCCTCTCACTTCATGCTCGGGGATGGGTCCTAAAAAACACCTCTTTTAACTGACCTTTATTAAGATGAGTATATATCTGGGTAGTCGATAAATCAACGTGACCCAGCAGCTCCTGTACCGTTCTCAGGTCTGCTCCCCCTTGCAGCATATGGGTTGCGAAAGTATGGCGCAAGGTATGCGGGCTGATCCTTTTACCCCCCTCCAGACCGCGGAAGAAACGGTCCACCACCCGGCGGACCCCGCGGTCGCTAAGCCTACCCCCTTTCACGCTCAGAAAGAGGGGCTCCCGCACCATCCCGTCCGCGCAAGCGTTTGCTGCCAGTATGGGCCTCTCTTTGTCGATATAGTTGGCAACGAGCTGCCGCGCTGCGTCGTGCAGTGGGATCACGCGCTCCTTTCGCCCCTTACCGAGAACTCTCACCTCCCCTCTCTCGAGATCGATGTTCTCCAAATCCAGTTCGGCCAGCTCCTTTACGCGCATTCCGGTGGCATAAAGGAGTTCGACCAGTGCCATGTCCCTCAATGACGTGCGGTAGATGTGCAGGCTCTGCTTTGCCTCCACCGCGTCAATCTCCTCCAGGCGCAGTACCCTGGGGAGCCTGCGGTCCCGCCGCGGTGGCGACAAGGCCGCTGCGGGGTCGCTCTCCAGCTGACCGCGCCGTACGAGGAAGCGGAAATACCCGCGCACGGTAGACGAACGGCGTGCGATCGTGGAACGGGAATATCCCCTGGTCTGCTGGTTGGCAAGGTAACGGCGCAGCAGGCGGTAATCGACCTCGCCGGGATCGCATGCGCCGGCACGAGAGCAGAAATCCACGAATATGCGCAGGTCACCCTCGTATGCACGCAGGGTCTCCGGCGACATATTGCGTTCCGATCTCAGGAACCTCATGTATTCCGCTACACTCTCGCGCATAACCCTCCCCTCGTTGCAGTGCAAGCTGTTGAATACTTATATAATTTTATATTAAAAGTTGTTATTGTCAATAGTTGAATCTAATGTTAATAAAAAATAATTACTGTTGCTAAATTTATTTATTGTACGGACAGGTTCTATCGGCAGGCAGATTATCCCGCATTCCATGCGCAGAACTTCATCCCGCAATGAACGCTCTCGTACCGTCAGGACCGTTTTCAGCGGCAAGCATGGTCGACTAGAAGACGGTATCTCCCGCCGGCCTCCTCCACCACCCATCCCTTCAAGGACATAGCGGTAAGGCAGGCGAGAAGCTCTCCCGCGGGCAGATGGGTTTTCGCCGCCAGCCAGTCAAGGCTGCGCGGCATGCCCCGCAGCGCCTCTACACAGGCGCGCTCTACGGGGCTTGCATCGAATCCTTGACCGTCACCTGTGCCATGCGACGAGTCATAAGTCGCTTCCGTGACGTGAATATATTCCACCGGCAGCTCCTCGCAGATATCCTCTACCTCCAGTACCAGTTTGGCCCCCTTCTGTATGAGCCTGTTCGTGCCCAGCGACAGACTGCTGCCGATGGGACCGGGGACCGCCATGACCTCCCTGCCCTCCTCCAATGCAATGTCGGCGGTGATGAGGGCCCCGCTTTTCTCCGACGCCTCCACGACCACCACCGCGTGAGAGATCCCCGCTATAATGCGGTTGCGTTGTGGAAAATGCCAGGCCAAAGGCGGTTCCCCGGGCGGATATTCGCTGAGTATACAGCCGGTGGATGCGATCTCTCTCAGCAGTCCCGCGTGCCCGGGCGGGTAAACCCTGTCTATTCCACAGCCCATTACGGCAACGGTGAACCCACCCGCTTTGAGGCAACCACGGTGAGCGCAGCCGTCCACACCGTAAGCCGCGCCGGAAACCACTACCGCGCCCCTGCGGGCCAGCTCTTCACCTATGGCCTCCGCCGCCCAGCGCCCGTAACCCGTTGCCCTGCGTGCCCCGACAACGGCCACGAATGGAGCGTCGTCCGGCGGTTCGCTGCCCCTCATAAAAAGAAGGGCGGGGGGATCGTAGATGGCAGCAAGCCTGTTGTATACGCGGTTATCTCCGCGAGCAACGATGTTTATACCACGTTCATCCAATCCCTCGAGCACCCGGGCCGGCTCGATACGACGGCAAGCATCAGCCCATGACACGGCCCTGTCCGCTCCAACCATGGCCGTCGCCCTGTCGCCGCCGGACTTCAATATCTCCCACAGCTCACGTGCCCCGCCCGCTAGCTGCAGCAGCCGTGGGAGTGCTATATAGTTCATACCCTCCAGGCAGACCAGGGCCGCCCTATAGGCCTCTTCCACAGCCCACCTCCCTGCCAAGCGATGTTCCCCACAACCTCTCCAGGGAGCGGTACTGAACGGCCTCAGCCAGGTCGGCTACATTTACCCTGTCCCGGCCGGCCATATCAGCGATGGTTCTGGCGACACGCAGGGAGCGATCGAAACCGCGTGCCGTAAGCCCCAGCCGGTCGGCGGCGGCGTACATGAACCTCTTCTCCTCCTCGCCGAGCCGGCATGCTGCCCGCATGCGCCCCAGTCCTATGTGGGCGTTGGTCGCAATGCCTTCGCGCCACCGCAACCGCTGGCGGTCCCTCGCTTCCATCACCCTCTCTCGCACACGTGCCGAGGTCTCCCCCGCTGGAAACTCCACCAGCTCCTGGGGGGCCAGGCGCGGCACCTCCACCTGGAGGTCGATGCGGTCCAGCAGTGGACCGGATACGCGATTGTAATACCTTCTCACCTCACCCGGCGAGCAAGAGCATGCGCGCTGGTTGTCGCCCAGAAAACCGCATGGACAGGGATTCATGCCGGCCACCAGAAGGAAGCGTGCCGGAAAATTGGTGCAGACAAGGGAGCGGGAGATGTTTACGCTGCCCTTCTCCATGGGCTGGCGCAGCACCTCCAGGGCATCCCGCCTGAACTCCGGCAGCTCGTCCAGGAAGAGAACGCCGCGGTGGCTGAGGGTGATCTCCCCCGGGCGGGGGAAGTTACGCCCGCCTCCCACCAGGCCGACGTGGGATATGGAGTGGTGGGGCGCGCGGAAGGGCGGCAACCGCCGCAGCGGCTGATCGGGATCGAGTAATCCGGCGACACTGTGGATGCTCGACACCTCGAGCACCTCATCGCCGTTCAGCAGTGGCAGTACCCCGGGCAACCTCTCCGCGAGCATGGACTTGCCCGAGCCGGGAGGCCCTATGAAGAGGATGTTATGGAAACCGGCCGCGGCTATCTCCAGAGCCCTCTTCGCCTGGAGCTGTCCCTTCACCTCAGAAAGACAGGGGTACTCCTCCTCGTCATCTTCGGCGTTCTCGAAGTCCGGCTGCTCTATGGCCTCCCCCTTCAGGTATTCCAGGGCGTCCCACAGCGTCGCCACACCGGTCGCCTTTATGCCCTCTATACGCGACGCCTCGCGCAGGTTCTGCATGGGCACGATGATCTCCTCCCGTCCCTGCCGCCGCGCCCACAGCGCCATGGCCAGCGAACCCCGTACCCCCCTTACCTTACCGTCCAGCGCCAGTTCTCCCACCACCAGCCTCCCCGCCAGGGCTTCGGGCTCGAGGCTTCCGGATACCGCCAGGATGGCAAGTGCGATGGGCAGGTCGAGATTGGAACCCTCTTTGCGCAGGTGAGCCGGGGCGAGGTTTACCGTGATGAGCTGCCTGCAGAAGAGCAGACCGGTGTTGGCTACCGCCGCCTTGATGCGTCGGTAAGATTCGCGCACCGCGGCATCCGGCAGTCCCACCATGTAGATACCGGGGAGGCTTCCGGAGGTGTTCACCTCCACCTCCACTTTGACGACCTCCATCCCCAGGATGGAGCAACTATCCACCCTTGTGAACACATCATCACCTCCTATACATGTTATGTATATTGTATAAGATGGTGATGACAGCTGGCGACGCAGCGTGCTGGAAGCCGGATGGCAATCGCGTCAGGGATTGGCGGTCTCGGCATATGCCCTGCGGGCAGTAAGCCAGGTTATCAACAGGCCGAGCGCCAGGAAGGCGAGAAAAGCCCACCATGTGTTCGCCAGGAAACCCCAGGCGCCCGCTATGTAACCACGGCTGGAGAGAAACCACAGCGCGGGCGGCAGAAACACCGCGAGGATAATTACGTTGGATATGAGGGAAACCCACACTCCACGCAAACCTACCTTGCGTGAGAGCTTGATGTCGGGGTAGTACAAGGCCAGGAGCACGGCCGCACCCAGTACCCCCAGGGCGACCAGGGCCACCACGGAGTTGTCGTAGCTCACCCAGATGGCGATAAGGGCGAAGATAAAGAAGGCTCCCAGGGCGAGCAGGGCGAAAACCCCCTTGCGCAAGAGTGATATGAGCACCAGCCGGATCACGGACGGCGGCTTGTATACGCGGGTTCGCCTGATCTCCTCCTCCAGCTCGAACTCGTCTTCCTCGTCGGGCACGGCGTTGAGATCCCGCTCGCAGTTGAAGCAGTACTCGTCGCTGTCCAGGTTGTTCCTACCGCACCAGGGGCAGGCTTTCATCGTCCCTCGCTCTCATGGGCCGCCCGTAATGGCATGTTAACGCTCAATCCGGCCTTTCCGGCCCTTTTAGAACACGGCATGCGCATCGCATCACGGTTAGATATTACAACTCCCCGATCTCGAAGGCATCTTCCACGTGCATTATTTTCCACACCGGGCCGTTCCTCAGCAAGACGATCACGTCGAAACGGCCTCCCTTTTCGTTCACGCATTTTTCGGCCAGATAGCAGGAGGCCGCCCTCGCCATGCGGCCCTGGCGTTTTGCATCCACCGCGCCCAGGGCTTCCTCGAGCTCTCCCCCCGAGCGGGCCTTCACCTCGCAGAAAACCAGCCTGCCCCCCTTGCGGGCTATTATATCCAGCTCGCCCAGGGGGCAGCGGTAATTCCTGTCCAGGATACGATATCCTTTGCGCTTGAGGAAGACGCAGGCTGCGTTCTCCCCCGCAATACCCAACTCCCTGTTCTTCACCTGCTCTCCCACACGCCCTGCATCGAGTACGTCATTTGCCACAAAAGTACACCAGCCGGCGGTGACATGAGGCCGTGAGGTGGTTCCGCGGCACCCTACTCAACGTTCGTCGTCCGCGATTTCCATCACCATCTCCATCTGCAATACGCCCCGGAACGAACTGCGGTGGCAGGGCAGGGGGCCGTGGGCCGCCAGTGCATCGAGATGGTGAGCGGTCCCGTAGCCTTTATTGGTCTCGAAGCCATACTGGGGATGGCACAGCGACCAGTGTGTCATGAGATGGTCCCTGATCACTTTGGCCAGTATGGACGCCGCAGCGACGCAGCGGCAAGCGCGGTCGCCATGCACCATACTCCACTGCGGTATACCGAGATCTGCGATACGATAGTAGTCCACCATCACGAAGTCCGGTGCTGGTGAGAGCGAGAGAACCGCCTCCCGCATGGCCATTATGTTCGCGGCTTGCAGGCCGCCTTCATCGATATCGCAAGGCGCCACGCAGGAGAACGACCAAGATTCGGCACTCTCAAGTATCAGTTTGAAGAGCTGCTTTCTCTTCGCGGGCGTCAGGAGCTTGGAATCGGCCAATTCCTCCAGTTCGTAGACATCGCTTTCGCGGGGCAGGACAACCGCCGCAGCAACCAGCGGCCCCGCCAGCGCTCCCCTCCCCGCTTCATCCGTCCCGGCTATCCTGCGGTATCCCCGCCTCCACGCCCATCTCTCCGCTGTATCGAGTGCTGAATCCAATTCTCCCACCGCCTAGAGCGTAGACCACCTGCTCGGCGGCCACCATATCATGACCGCCCTGCCCAGTATGGCCTGCAGGGGCACGAAGCCCCAGCGCCTGCTGTCG
>JAFGDU010000092.1 GCA_016931915.1 Actinomycetota bacterium | reverse complement strand
GAAGACGCCGGTTGCGTTCATCGGGGGGTTGCCCCATCGGCTGCGCCTCCTCGCAATGACGGTTTTAAGGTCCGGCCTCGTCTTATGAGGGGCTGGGGTCAGGAAGGCGGAGGGGTTATGGTCTGGGGCGGGGGTTCCGATATCTCCCTGTAAGGAGGTGGTAGTGATGGAGAACTCGCAATGGGTGGTGCTGGGAATAGGCGCCGTAGCCCTTATCGCCGGCATCGTCCTGGCTTTCCTGGGCTTCAGGGCGCGCAAGAAACTCGCGGCCATGGCCGGCACGACCACGGTGAGCGCGGCCGAGGCCGCCAGGATGGCGGAGGCCGTTCCCGGCGCCAAGGTGGAGCTGGTGGGCACGGTCAAGGCAGAGCAGCCCCTGCTCTCCCCCACCGCGCAGATCCCCTGTGTCTATTACCGCTATAAACTCGAGCACCGCGTGGAGCGCAGGGAGCGGGACAGCCAGGGCAACTGGACGACCAGGGAGAGCTGGAACACGGTGGAGGACCGTAAGGAGCACGTGCCCTTCCAGGTATGCGACTCCAGCGGCGAGTGCCTGGTCTTCCCGGACGGGGCCGATTTCGTGGCCGAGACCAGGACCCACGAGGGATACGGCAGCCCTTACGACTCCTCGTCCGGCAGCGTGATCGAGACGGTAGTGGACGGTGTCCTGGACGCATTCGATAACGAGAGCGTGCGGGGCTACCGCATCACCGAATCGGTGCTGCGCGTGGGCCAGCCCGTCTTCGTTCTGGGCAGCACCCGGAGATCGGGGGAGATATCCTCCGTCGGCAAGGGGGAAGGGCCCTTCATCATCAGCCACAAGATGGAGGAGGAGCTGACCAGGAAGTACAAACTCCACTCCGTCCTGGAGTATACCTTCGGCGCCATCCTGGTCATCGGCGGCATCGTGGGTATGATCTACGCCGCAGCGATCATGTAGGGCTTCATTCCCAGGCTTGCGACAAGGTCAGGATCTATCCTGGCCCCTGTCTCATCGCCTTCCATCCCCTCACCATGAACTCGTTGGCATCGCTGAAGACCCTCTCCTTGCCCCTGGTGGCGTACATGCTGCCGAATTCCTCCTCGAACTTGAGGTTGGCACCCGCATTATCGAAGGCGAGCTCCGAGTCAACTACCGGCAGGGTGATGCTGGAGGGATGCTCCGGCGAGCTATGGATATTCACTTTCCCGATGTAAGGCGAGGGAAAGTGCGTGTAGGGAAAGTCGTGATATTGAGAATCAATGCACGATATCTCGATGCGTATGCGGTGGCCGGGATAGAAGACGTTGCATACCGGCAATATCTCTATGAGAAATTCGTAGATCTTGCCGGGCTCCAGCGGCTCCTCCCGCTGATGGGGATGGAAGGGACGGTAGGGCAGCGAGCGCTCCTCGTCAATCTCGCGGTGGGAGGCCTTGAGCCAGCCCCGCGATATCACCTTGTAAGTGCCGTCCTCGTCCTCGTCGCTGAACCTCACGAAGAACGAGGTATCCCTGGCGGTGCAGGAGGCGAAGAGGCGCAGCGTAATATGGCCGGTCACCTCAACCTCCTGCCTTAGCACCGGGGTGCGGTAGACGAGTTGCGGGATCCCTATATGTGCGAGGTTCAGGGGCGAGGAGATATAGGACAGGGTCCTGTCCTCGCGTTCGGGGGCATGATGCGAGAGCACACCTATTTTCCTGTAATTACCTTTCGGCTTCAGGTAGAGGTCGGTATATTTCGTCCGCTCCAGGGGCCATTCCTGCTCGCAGCGCCACCTGTTTCTTCCCATGATCCATATATTCACCGGCGGATCCTCCTCCACCCCGGTGTCTATACCCTTGAGCCAGCGGTCGTACCATCTCAACGACTCAATCCTCCAGGAGGAATAAGGGCGGAAGGGAACCTGGGGCGGACCAACCAGCATACGTCTGGGACCCTTGGCCTGCCAGAAGGCGTCGAAGACGCCGCGCAGGTGCAGGCCCACGGCGTACTCCCAGCCCGAGCCGACGTACAGCGGCACCTCTATATCGCTTTCGGACCAGTAGCTCGAGCGCTCGTGCATCCACTCGTCGTCGAACTTATGGTGCTGGGCGCAGGTCTCATACATCAGCCTGGCCAGGTCTCCCCAGATATTCGTCTTGTCCTTGCCCCGCTCTCCCCGCATGAATATGAACTGCCCGGAGACGAGCAGGAAGGCGTAGAGAAAAGGGAAGTTGCTGAATTTTCCGCCATGGTAGATGGTATCCCGGTAGAGGTCGTAGATGGGATCGTGGGCGAATATGCACTTGAGCTGCGGGGGGTTCCTCTTGGCGATGAGAAGCTGGTTGATAGCATAATAGGACATGCCGATCATGCCCACGTTGCCGTTGCACCAGGGCTGCTGAGATATCCATTCAACGAGCTCCACGCCGTCCTGGATCTCCCTCTTGTCGAACAACAACATCCTGCCGCCCGAATGGCCCGTCCCCCTGGCGTCGGCCACGACATGGGCATATCCGCGCTTGACGAAGAACTCCATATCGCCGGCCTCGTTTCCCCCGCTGGGGGAATCCGTCGCCTGCATCTCCTTGGTATAGGAGGATATGGCCAGCAAAGCAGGGAACCTGCCTTCGGCGTCCGGACGGTAGATGTCCATGGCCATCCTCTCCCCATCGGATACCGGCACGTAGATATCCCTCTCGATCTTGATGTCGTATTCGGGCTGCGAACACATGGACGTATCGGGTTTCTGGTTATAGGGATACTGAGGCGCGGATCTGGGCCTGTAGTCGGTCGGCCGGGGCGGAAACCTGCGAACTCTCATAAAGCCCATCATCTACCTCCGTTTCGTGGGGACGCGGCCGCCCCCTGCCTGCAAAGCCATTAAGCCGTTACATCGGGGGCGATACCCTTGAAAATTATCTCCAGATGACATGCAAGCTGTTCGTCAAGGTCGAATTCGAAATGCTCTCTCTTGTGGAAGAAGAGCAGTCCCAGGATCCCCGCCGCGAGCTCGGTGGCGATCATGGTGCTGTCGCCCCGCGCGATGAATCCCTGCTCCATGCCCTCGGAGACCAGGCCCTCGAGCAGCCGGTATATCTCGTAGTCTATGGCAGCCAGCTTGTCGGCGACGTTTTGGGCTAATCCCGAGTTGGTAAAGGGCGTTCCTCTCAAGACG
This sequence comes from Actinomycetota bacterium, assembly GCA_016931915.1. Classification (GTDB taxonomy): domain Bacteria; phylum Actinomycetota; class Geothermincolia; order Geothermincolales; family RBG-13-55-18; genus SURF-21. The sequence continues at coordinate 3,197 of JAFGDU010000092.1, read as the reverse complement.
AAAAGCTCGAACTGCTCGGGGTAATTCCTGTAGAAGTCTATGTAGGACCAGGCCATGCGGCGCATCTTCTCCCTCAGGCCATCTCCTTCCTCCATCGCCCCCTTGAGATGATCGATGAGGACCTGTCCGGCTTCCTCGCAGATGATGCCGTAGACCTCGTCCTTGTCGTTGAAATAGAAGTAGAAGGCGCCGGTGGAGAGCTGTGACTCGCGCGCGATGTCCCTGATGGAGGTGCCCAGGTATCCCTTGGAGAGAAAGAGCTTCCTCGCCGCATCCAGGATGGTGTCGATGCGGTTCTGGCGCTCGGCCTCCTTGCGCCTGGCGATGATGTCCTTCAAGCGAAGAACCTCCTTTACGAGAAACCGGGGAGCGAAGTTACGGCGAGGAGAGCTACATGTATTAGCATAACACTGTTATTTTTTATAACGGTATTATAATACTCGCACTATCATCCATCAAGCCCCTGTGCCCATCAGCGTTGGCATGAGGGGCAACACCTTCGCTACGGCTGAAGACAGGATTCGCTATGCTCGCCTGCGGGATGCAGGACTCGGGACTGTTTACCTTATGCTAGAGGAGGCAAGAATGATAATAGCTACGGTATCCGTATCAATCCGAAGGAGGTTTCCGGCATGGAATGGGAAGCCGCGTTGAAGAAGGCGATAAGCGAGGGCGACGAGATCAAGGCGGACGAGATAACCGCGGCAGCTCTGGAGGGAGGGGCCGCACCCAAGGAGATCCTCGAGAAGGGGGCCGTGGCCGGCATCTACGAGGCGGGGCGGCTGTGGCAGGAAGGGACCTACTTCCTCCCCGATATCATCCTCGCCACCGAGGCTTATAAAGAGGTGATGATACGCATCGAGCCGCTGCTGGGGAGCGGTGACGTCTCCTACCGGGGGAGAGTGGTCATCGGCTCGGTGGAGGGAGACGCCCACGATATCGGCAAGAACATCGTCATCGCCCTGCTGCGCACCGCCTCCTACGAGGTGATCGACCTGGGCGCGGACGTGCCGCTGTCCACCTTCGTCGACAAGGCGCGCGAGCTGGAGGCGGACGTGTTGGGCCTGGGCGCTTATATGACCACCACCATGCGCGGCATGCAGGAGGTCATCCGCCTGCTACGGGAAGCCGGCCTGCGGGAGAGGGTGAAGGTCATAGTGGGAGGGGCCGCGGTAACCCACGGCTACGCCGAGCAGATAGGCGCCGACGGCTACGGGGGCAACGCCGCCGAGACGGTCGAGCTGGTGGACCGGCTGCTGGGGGTGGGTTAGATGATGGCTGCGGATATGATCAAGCTGCAGATGAAGGTGATGATGAAGCTGAACAAGGCCATCGCCTACTCCTACGGCCTGCACATCGGGCAGCTGGACGGCTACGAGCGGCTCATCGCGGGCATCTACGGCACGCCCGACCGCTTGCCCGTCATCACGCAGCCCTATACCTACGCCATGGGCATGCACGGCCTCGGCGGCAAGGTATTCTTCTCCGAGCCGGAACCCTTCATCCGCTCTTCGTGGAACATGGCCGCATATTTCGGCTTCGACTTCTGGACCCCGGTGTTCGATTTCTACAACATCGAGCTGGAGGCCCTGGGGCAGAAGCTCATCTGGCGCGACCGCAGCGAGCCCGACGTGGACACCTCCGACCCCCTGATCAAGGGGGAGGACGACCTCGCGCGCCTGCGCCCGCCGCGTCCGGGGCTGGACGGGCGCATGCCCTTCGTGCTGGAGTCATACCGGCGCTACATCGAGCTGACAGGGGTGCCGCCCATGGCCTATGCCTGCTCCCCCTTCACCATGGCCGTCCTGGTCAGGGGTTACGTTAACCTCCTTCGCGACATGCGGCGCAATCCCGCCTTCGCCCACCGCCTCATGGAATTCCTGAGCATGGAGGTCGTGGTGCCGTGGATAGACAAGATGGTCGAGGTAACCGGTGCCGCCATCGTGGTCATGGCCGATGCCTGGGCCTCGCAGCCAAACGTGACCGTGGATATGGTGAGGGAGTTCTGCCTCCCCTACATCGAGAAGATCATCCGCGCCACCAACTCGCCCCTGCGCACGGTGCTGGATACCGGCAGCTGGGGCGAGAGGTCGGTGGACGATCCCCGCCAGGTGCTGGGTGTGAAGATGGACATGATGGTGCCGGGAAACGCCTTCAAAGCCCTGCGCCCCTTCTTCCTCCTGGTATGGAACGAGGATTACGAGGAGACGGGCATACCCCCAATAAGGCAATATGCTGAAGAGAAGAAGGTATGCCTCATGCTCAACGTGCGCCCGAACCTCCTCGAGGAGGGACCGCCGGAGGTCATCGCGGACAACGTGCGCAAGCTGATAAAGGAAGGTGCGGGCAAGGGCAAGTTCGTCCTCCTTTTGAACCTCGTGCCCATCGGCACTCCGGTGGAGCACGTGCACGCGGCGGTGGCGGCGGCGAAACAGTTCGGCGCCTATCCTGTAGCTCCCGACCTGGACAGCAGGGCGTTCCGCATGCCGGACTTCACGCCCTTCGAGGAGTGGGTGAAAAAAGAAGGCCTCCCTATAGTCTGAAGGTCCAATAGTCTGAGGTCTTAAGTCTGATGTCTGAAGCAGTCTGAAGCATAAGAGGTCTGAAGTATTGGAATGTGAGTTGCGGATAAGCCCTTAAAGGCGGCGGACGTAGACGCGGTAGATGCGTTCGCCCGCGGATTTGAAGCACTCGGTGCAGCCCTCTACGTCACAATCCTCCAGTTCTTGCAGGAGGCACTCGAAGCCAAGCTCGCCGTACTCGTCGAGGACCCTCTTGAGGTGATCCCCGCTGGAGACGACCGCCTCCCTCCAGCCGCCTTCGTCTATCTCCTCCGGCTTAGCGAGGAGCCGGCAGTGCGGCGGGAAGTTCACCTTGCCTTGCGCTTCGCTTTCCTGCATCCATCCCCCTATTCCGGCGATGGTATATCGACGGGGCCGTTATGATCGTTCCTCATCCCTTGTATCTATGATAGACCCTGATTGTAATCCTACTCCACTGCTGTATAGCTGCAGGTACGGAAAAGAGGCCCCGGATATCCGAGGCCCCTCTTCTCTCTCAAAATCAGACACTTAGCAGGCCTGACCCCATAGAGTGTTCAGGGCGCGTAGCCTATGGAGTCGTGGGCCCAGGTGCGGTTGCCCCCGTACACCGCCCGCTCGCAGATGACGTCCCCTCCCGTGGACTCCACCTTGGTG
>JAFGDU010000091.1 GCA_016931915.1 Actinomycetota bacterium | reverse complement strand
TGCTGGTCTACCGCGTGGCCTGGATGAAGGACCAGGGCATACCGGCCATGCTGGAGGCCTGCGTGTGCAAGCTCAGCGTCACCGAGAACGGCGTCAAGGTGGCCAACGAGGCGGTGCAGATCTTCGGCGGCTACGGCTACATCCGGGAGTACCCGGTGGAGCGCACGCTGCGCGACGCCAAGCTGGGGACCATCGGCGCCGGCACCTCCGAGATCCAGAAGATGATCATCAGCCGCCTGCTCATGGGCAAGTTCTAAAAAGAGTAAATGCGGGTAAAAGCACGCTTCACCGGCATCCTCAGACATTATGCGGGGGTGAAGGAGGAGGATTTCGAGCTGCCGGACGGCGCGAAGGTCGCCGACCTCATGCTGCGCGTTGGAAGGCAGTTCGGGCCACGCCTGCCGAAGAACATGTGGGATGCGGCCGAGGAGGCGTTCCATCCCCTGATCAAGGCGACCCGCAGAGGCACGCCCATAGCAGAGGACGACGAGGTACTGAACGACGGAGACGAGATATATATAATCTCCCGCATGGCGGGCGGATAGGACGCAGCCGTTCCTTCTAACTTGGATGGAAGGGGGATACTGCGGCCAGCCGGCTGCCGATGCAGGCAAACGGTGTTCGTGGGAGGGGTAATGGATACGGGGAGGCAGGATGAGTGATTACGACGCGATCGTGGTAGGAGCAGGTATCGCCGGGTTGGGCGTGGCCTCGCAGCTGCAGCAGGCGGGGAAGAAGACCCTGCTCCTGGAGATGTACCCCAAGGCGGGGGGGCGCATGCAGTCCTACGAGCTGCCAGGCGGATATAAGGTCGATATCGGGCTGCATATGATCGAGATGGGGAAGAAGGGTTACTGCCACGAACTCGGTACCCGCGTGGGCAAGGAGTTCGAGTGGGCCGCCTTCTCCGTCACCCTCGATCTCTACGATGAAGGGGCCTGGCACGACATGCAGACCTATATCCAGCTCACAGACGAGGAGAAAGCGGATTTCATAGAACTCATGAAGGGCATCGCCACCCTGGAGGAGGCGGATTTCAAGGCCTGGGACAACCGATCCTTCGGCGAGTGGCTTGATAAGAACGGCATGACCGGGAACCTGCGCGAGGTATGGGAGAACATGAGCATGATCATGACCACCATCCCGGACGTGCGGGAGCAGTCCGCGGGTGAGTGCCTGTATATAGCGCGTGAGGCCCTAATCAAGGGACGGGCGGTTCTCATCGCCGCCTACCCCCGCGGCGGCATGTGGGGGGTCATCGGCCCCATGGTGGATGCTTTCCAGGAACTGGGAGGCAAGCTGGAGCTGGGAGCCCGCGTGGAGCAGGTGGTCTTCGAGGGGAACAGGGCCGTGGGCGTGAGGGTGGCGCGCAAGGGCGCAAACCCCATAGCCAGGGAGTGGCGCTTCGTCTCCACCGACCTGGTGACCGCTCCCCTGGTGGTGCTGGCCCTCCCCATCTGGCACCTGGACAAGGTGCTGGACTTCGATCGCGAGCATTCGCCCCTGCCGGGATGGTGGCTGAAGCGCATCGAGGATATCAGGGGGGAGAGGACCGGCCTGCTCGGGTATATCATCGGCACCTCGCGTCCCCTGTACGAGCGCCAGGTCTTCATGTCTGCCCTTTCCTCGCCCCGTACGGGGCTGCCCCTGCAGGCCTTCACCCCCACCGCCTTCGATCCCGGGGTGGCTCCGGATGGCCGCTATCTGCTGGTCACCGACAACGTGGCGGAGCCGTGGGAGCTGGAGGACAAGTTCAACCTCGGGCGCCTCATGGAGCAGCACTGGGAGGACGTCAAGGAGATGTATTCCTTCGGCGAGGACGAGGTGGATTTCGCGCTGCCCTATTTCACCACCGGGTGCGACGGCCTGGCACGCAAACCCGGCTTGACGGGTGACTTCAAGCCTGACCTGCAGGCGCCTGGCGTGGACGGCCTCTATTTCGCAGGCGATACCTACCTGGGCAGGGGACTGGCCATCGAGGGCGCATCACGTTCCGCTATCCTCTGCGTGGAGAGCATACTGGGTTGAGATAAAGACGGGAGGGGCTGGTTGTTAATCCATGGTTGAGAGGTCACCCAAGGCGGCGATAATCTCCGATGCCTGGGGCTTCGGCCTCATGGAGACCAAGCCCTGGCCCCTCTGGCAGGTGCGCTACTGGGCCATACGCAACAAGGCCCTGCTGGTGCCGGAGTACGGCGCCATGTACATCGCGGCCTTTCTCAAGCGCCATGGCGTTGAACTGGAAGTCCTAAATCTCATGGCCGATGTCTTCAGCGAGGAGGCATGGTTCCGTGAGGTGGAGGAGGGGCTGCCGGACGACGCCATCTCCACCGCGCCGGTCGGCGGCGAGGACGCGCTGGCACGCATGCGTGACAACATGGAGGCGTCCCTCGAGCGCATCCAGCCCGAGGTGGTGCTCTTTCCCATCTCCATCTATTACGTCGCCCTGCATGCCCGGGAACTCCTGGGGCGCATCAAGGAGAGGCTGCCCGGGGCAAAGCTGGTGGCGGGGGGAGTATACTCCACCATGCACCCGCAGGAGATAATGGACGACGGGGCGGCGGATTTCGTGGTGCGCGGCGAGGGAGAATGGACGGCCCTGGAGCTCATGCGTGCCCTGGGAAGGGGCGAGGGTGACTTCTCGTCCATCGCCGGGCTCACCTGGCGCGACGGAGGCGGGAGAGTGGTCCATAACCGGGAGCGGGAGCGGGAGAGGGACCTGGATGTCTTCCCCCACATCTACACGGTGTCGGAGGAGTTCGCAATCGATACGCGCCACCGCCTGCTGAAGGCCCTCAACCCACTGGACGACTACATCCCCGGGACCGGTTTTCTCACCTCGCGCGGATGCCCCGAGGAATGCACCTTCTGCCTCGACCCCGCGGTGTGGAAGAGGAAGACGCGCTTCCATTCCCCCGCCTACGTGCGCGAGGTGCTCGATTATTGCTGGGAGGGATTCCAGGAGGGTGAGAGGTCCTTCTATTTCGGAGACGCGACCTTCGCCCTCAACCGCCCCCGCCTGAGAGCGCTTCTGGAGACGGTCAGGGAGGTGCCGTTCACGTACCATATACAGACCCGCGCCGATTCCCTCACCCCGGAGGTGCTGGCGGGGCTGCGAGACAGCAACTTCGGCACCGTGGCCATGGGCGCCGAGTCCCTGGATAACCGTATCCTGAACGAGGTAGTGAAGAAGAGGACTACCAGGGAGGAGATCCTGGACGCGGTGAGAGCGGCGCGCTCATATGGCCTGACCCCCATCCTCACCTTCATCGCCGGCCTTCCCGGCGAGAGCCGCGCCTCACTGGAGCGCACCGTGGAGACCCTGCGCGCGGAGGGCGTGAGGGAGGCCACCTTCTTTCCCCTGGTGGTCTTCAGGGGCACCGAGCTCTACCAGACCTTCCTGCGCACTTACTCGCAGGAGAGGAGGGAGAGCATGCGCCTCAACCGCTGGTCGGAGGAATTCTGCTTCGCCAGCGAGGAATTCGCCTCCATGCAGGAGCTGATCGCATACACCGAGTACCTCAACGACGCCATCCGCGCCTGAGCGTTCGTTTTTCAGGAAGCGGAAATCCTTCGCAAGTGGTCGAGGTCGAGAGCGGCTTTAACGACACCCCCCGTGGTCATGTTGCGGAATCTGAGCTACGTTTTTCGTAAGGTAACCTTGCTCGATCACCCCGCCTTGAAGAAGGTATAGAAGAGGTGCCGTCCGGTGCGGTCTTTACGCAGAGGTCCTGTATCCCCTTGTTCGAGGGTAGCCCGGCCGAGCAGCTTGCCTTCCACCGCCCATGCTTGGGATTGCCGCTGCTAAGCGGGGAAAGCTATGATATATATAGCCGGGATGACGGCATCTTTGCCCGGCGGAGAGCAGGGAGTGACGGACCCGAGAGGTGAGGCAGCATGAACACCAAGGAGATGCGCAGTTTCGCACGCAGCAAGGTTTACGACAGTATCGAGAGCAGGTCCGCAGCTGGCGGGTTCGATCGCGGATTATGGAGAGAGATGGCCGATCTGGGGCTCGTCGGTGCCATCATCGACAAGGAATACGGCGGCGAGGGAGACACGATAGAGGATTTCGTCGAGAGCGTGGCGCTGCTGGCGGGAGAGGGCCTGGATCTGGGCCTGACCCTCAGCCTGGTAGACCACGTCATGCTCTGCGCCTACCCCCTGCAGGTCTTCGGTTCCCGTGCCTTGAAGGAGCGCTTTCTGCCCTCGCTTTGCAGCGGAGAACGCATAGGTGCGGCGGCCATATCCGAACCCGGCAGCGGCGGCGATCCCTCGCGCATGATCACGGTGGCGAGGAAGGATCGCGACGCATACGTCGTCAAGGGTATCAAGGGTCCGGTGACCAACGCACCGGTGGCGGACGTCTTCCTCGTTTTGGCCTCGACAGACCCAGACGCCGGCAAGGATGGTCTGACCGCCTTTATGGTGGAGAAGCTGGACGGGGTGAAGGTTGAAGCGGTGGAACTGGGGTTCCTCCCCACGTCCCCTCACGGAAATGTGATCCTGGATGATGTCAGGGTGCCTGCGGACCACATGATCGGAGAGGAGGGTGGGGGCCACGAGCGTATCTCGCGCACCCTCTTCCTCTGGGAGCGTGCCGCGCTTATCCCGATCATCATCTCCTATATCGAACGCTGGCATCATCTCGTCGTGTCGAGCGTGGACCCCGCGAGCATATCTCCCGACCTGAGGATGCTCATGGCCCAGCGCAAGGTGGAGTTGACCGCTTACCGCATGCTCGGAGAGAAGCTGCTGGAGCTGACCTTCGGCGAGACCGAAAACGGCAGGGAGCGCATGGAACTCCTCCTATTCTTCGGCAAGGCGCTTCCCTCCTGGGTGCATTCCATGCGCGGCGCTATAGAGGAAAGCAAGCTGCTCGAGGACGAGGCCATCAGCAGTATGACCAGGGACCTGCGCCTGCTCGAGGTCGGTAGCTCCATGCTGGACTGGCAGTTTCAGAAACTGCTCTTCTAAGCGCCGCGAGGCGGTGACGGAGATCATTCCGGGAACCAGGTGTATAGGTTTAAGCTTGGGTGGTGAAACCTTCTATTACAGGCATAAGCGGTGTGAGTCTGTATCCAGCCCAGGGAGGTGGGTAAGAGGATGATGGACAAGGAAGTAATAACCCCCGAAAAGATATGGCATGCGTCGGACAGGCTGTCGGAGCGCGTGAAAAGACTGCGCGATGAATACTACTCCATAGCCGACCGCCCCTATTTCCGCAACGAGGTCATGCCCTTTACCACCGGCAAGGATTGGGACGTGGTGTGGTCGCCGGTGAACTGGGGCATCATCCCGGAAATGGTCCCTTTCATGGGGGCTTTCGCCGAGTCGCTGCGCGTCATGGCGCGCGAGGTAGGACTCCCGGCGGGTTTCTGGGAACGGTCCCTGGTGGTGCGCAGGGCGCTGTTCTTCCGCGAGGTATGCGCGAGCTACCTGCCGGTGCATATCCTGGAGGGCGAGCTGATCGTGGGGGGGCAGTTCAACACCGCTCTCTCCAAATGCCACAACCGCAAGGAAGCGAAGAAGTGGCACAAGCGGGTGGACAAGTGGTGGAAGAAGGGCGCGGAGATCAACGAGATCGGGATCGGAAATGCCGGAGCCATCCCAGGCCACATCATCCCCGACTATCCCCGCATACTCAGGGAGGGGTTCTCCGGAGTGTATGCGGAACTCGCGAGACTAAAGGATGAGACGGCGGACCCCGAGCACAGAGATTTTTTGCAGGCCCTCATGATCTGCTGCGAGGCCGTCCGGGATTTAGCCACCCGCTATGCCGCGGAGGCGGAGAGATCGGCGGCGGAGGAAAGCGATGCCGGGAGAGCCGCAGAGCTCAGCGAGATAGCCCGCATCTGCCGCAAGGTGCCCTGGGAAGCGGCCGAGACCTTCCATGAAGCCCTGCAGTCCCTGTGGTTCACGCACATGCTGATCATGGCCGCCGAATCGTATCCGGGAGCCGGCCTCTCCCACGGCCGCTTCGATCAGTACATGAACCCCTATCTCGAGTCGGACCTCGAGGGGGGCAAGCTGGACGAGATGCAGGCCAGGGAGCTCCTGGAGTGCTACTGGATCAAGCATAACTACGCCTACGATTTCCAGTGCCGGGTGATGACCAACCAGGGCATCAACTCCGGCTTCGGGCAGCTGATGACCATAGGAGGGATCGACGCCGACGGCGGAGATGCCTCCAATCGCCTCACCTGGCTCATCCTGGACGTCATCGAGGAGATGAACATGCTGGAGCCGAAGCCCAATATAAGGCTTCACCGCAACACGCCGGAGCCGCTGCTGAGGCGGGTGGCGGAGATGGTCTCGGCGACTCAGGGTTCGCCGTTCCTCATGAACTTCGACGAGAATTCCATACGCGGACTGGCCTGGCAGGGATTGCCCGAGGACCGGCTCTGGGATTACGCTCCCGTGGGGTGCCTGGAGAACACCCTGCAGGGTGACGACCGCTCCGGCACCGTCGATGTCAACTTCAACCTGGCCAAGGCGGTGGAACTGGTCTTCTTCCGCGGCCGCGATGCGACCACGAACAAGCACATCGGGCCGGACACCGGCAGGGTGGAGGACTTCACCTCCTGGGATCAGTTTCGCGCCGCCTTCATGGCCCAGCTAAAGGCGCTCATGGACTACATGCTTTCCATAAGCGACGAGGCCGACAGCATCCGGGCGGAGTACGAGCCCACGCCCTACCTCTCGACCCTGGTCGGAGGCTGTGCCGAGAAAGGCCGGGACGTTACCCAGGGCGGAGCCCGTCACGCCTATATAACCGTGGAGGGCGTGGCCTTCGCAACCGCGGCCGATTCCCTGGCGGCGGTGAAGAAGTTGGTCTACGAGGATGGCAAGGTGAAAATGGGAGACCTGGCGAAGGCGATAAAGGACGACTACGAGGGTTACGAGCCGCTGCGTCAGACCTTGATCAACAAGGCTCCCAAATACGGTAACGACGACGACTACGCTGACGAGATAGCCCGTGATCTGTCTCAAGCATGGACTATCATGGTCTCGGAGCACGTCTCTCCCGCCACCGGCAGGCGTTACCGCGCCGGTTACCTGTCCTGGAATTACTGGATCGCCTTCGCACCATCCACGGCGGCGACCCCCGACGGCAGGAAGAAGGGCACCTTTCTCTCCAATGCCATCGGTCCGGTGGACGGCGCCGACCACAATGGCCCCACGGCTGAGATCCTCTCGGTGGGGAAGATGGGCCTGGAGACGGCGCCCAACGGCACATCCCATACCATGAGCTTCAGCCCGTCCCTGTTGCGTGACGAGGAACACACGGACAAGCTCATGGCCTTCCTGCAAGCCTACGGGGAGAAGGGCGGTACCGCGCTGCAGATCAACGTCCTCGACCCGGAGACCCTGCGCGAAGCGCAGCGCCGGCCGGAGGAATACCGCAACCTGCTGGTAAGGGTGACGGGCTACAACGCCTACTTCGTGATGCTGGGCAAGGAGATGCAGGACGAGATCATCGCCAGGGAGTCCCATGACCTCTGAGAGCGGCGCCTTCACCGGCGTGGTCTTCAACGTGCAGCGCTACTCCACGGAGGACGGTCCTGGCATACGCACCACCGTCTTCCTCAAGGGCTGTCCCATGCGCTGCCCCTGGTGCCACAATCCGGAGGGGCTGCGCAGGAAACCGGAGCTTATGTGGTACGGCGTGCGCTGTATCGGGGCCCGCGACTGCCTTACGGCCTGTCCCGTGGGCGCCCTGGAACTCACCCCGGAGGGCATGGTCATCGACCGCGACCTCTGCGACGCCTGCGGCAGGTGTGAGGAGGCCTGCCCCGCCGCCGCCCTGGAGGTGATCGGGAAAGAGAGGACGGTCGCGGACGTAGCAGCCGAGGCTCTGAGGGACAGGGTGTTTTACGAGAAATCGGGGGGAGGGGTGACCCTCTCCGGAGGAGAGCCGGCACTGCAGTTCGACTTCTCGCTGGCGCTCATGGAGGCCATCCGCGGGGAGGGAGTGCACCTGGCCCTGGATACCTGCGGGGGGGTAAGCGTGGAGAGGCTGGAACCCCTGGTGGACCTGGCCGATCTGGTGCTCTTCGACCTCAAGATCATGGAGCCCGCAGCACACCTGGAGCATACGGGCGTCCCGCTCCAGCGGGTGCTGGACAACGCCCGCAGCGTAGCGGAAAAGGGAAAGCCCATGTGGATACGCACGCCGGTTATACCCGGTTACACGGATGGGGAGGAAAATGTCAGGGCCGTCGCCCGCTTCATACTGGATGAGCTGCCCACGGTGGAGAGGTACGACCTGCTGGCCTTCAACAACACCTGCGACGCCAAGTACCGCCGCCTGGATATGGATTTCGACCTGGCGGGGGAGGCGTTGCTCGGCGAGGATAAGATGGTGCTTCTCGCCGGGGTGGCGCATGAGGAGGGGCTGGACATAGCCCGCTGGTCCGGAGCCACGGCGAGGACCGGCTGATGTACCCCGGACCATGGATATGGCATGTATGGATTGGCGCAGAGGGGGAGGTTGAATAATGGAGTTGCCGCAGGAGGTAAGTGACCTTTTCGCCGAGGAGATGGCCGCCAAGTTCCTGGCGACCGTCGATGCCGAGGGGAAGCCCAACGTTGCCCTCATCGTGACCCTGCAGCCGCCCCCGGACGGTCGCAGGGACCGGCTCATCTTCGGGGAGTTCCTGATGTGGAAGAGCAAGGAGTACCTCGAGGGCAATCCGCGCGTGGCGGCGGCTGTGGTCAACACCAAGCTGCGCATGGCCACCCTCACCGGTGATTTCCAGGGATTCGAGAAAACGGGACCGTACAAGGAGACGCTCGACGCTTCCAACCTAATGCGCTATAACGCCTATTCCGGCATGCGCGCGGCCGGTGTCATCGACGTGCGCGAGGTATCCCCGGCCTTCGGGGCCGCCATGATCGCGGTGCCCTTTGACTTTCTCAAAGCCCGCATGCACAGGACCGGCGGAGGCAACGGGGGAGTTGCCGTTCCCCGCATGGTCAAGGAAAAATATACCAAATTAACCTCGGTGAAGGCACTGGCGGTCATGGCGGATGACGGCTATCCGCGTATATACCCGGTCATGGCCGCCGCCGCGGCGGGGGAGGGCGCTTTCGTACTGCAGCTGGCGAAGTACAACCGCGGATTGGCGGAGGTAAAGGTCCCTTGTCCGGCCGCCCTGTGCGTGCTCACCTTCGACGTCAAGAGCTACAAGGTGAAGGGTGAACTGGCGCCACTGAGTCCGGGTGCGCTGCTCTTCAAGGTGCGTGAGGTGTACAACGCCATGCCGCCCCTGGCGGGCGACCTCATCGCCCCCCGTTGACCACGACCACGACCACGCCACCCTTGAGGGCTGTTATCCGTATACGGTCTGCCGGATGCCGTTGAAGATCTCTCTCAGTAACTGCAGCGAACAGAGGCTTGCGGGCTCCATCACCCCCGCAAATATCTTGCAGTAGTGGTTGAGGACGAATTCCCGGCCGTCGCCGTTGGAGTTCGCGATCAAGCTCAACAGCAGGGGGAAACGGCGCGCGGTGAGGAACTCCGTGAAGATCTTACCGGCGGTGTAGAGGGGGAAGAAACCGCAACGCAGCAGGCGGCGGTTATAGCCCCTGCCGGAGTAGTCCCCCGTATCCATGGCGCAGATGATCTCCTCGGCCGCGCAGGCCGCGGAGTCGGCGCATATGCCCAATCCCTCCCCCGTCATGGGGTCCACTCCCAGCTGCTCGCCCACGAAGATCACCCCGCCGGAGGCATTGACCTGGAGGGGTGAGAAGACCCTCTCCGGGTATGACTTGTACTTGAATCCCCCAGGGGTCAGCCCGTGGACGTGGTGATAGTCCTGCATGACCTGCTCGAAAACGGCCTTCAGGGTTGAGGAAGCACCTTTGCTGTAAGGCAAACCCGTGATTCCCGCGTTGAACACAGGCTCCCCCTCCTCGTCCACGGAGGGGAAGATCCAGGCATAGCCGGAGATGCCGTATTTCACGGCGGAGTAATCCATGATCAGGGACGAATCCAGCACATGATCGCTCTCGACGCGCTTGAAGTCGGTCTGCAGGAGAAGCCGCCTCTCGTGCCGGGCCGGCAGGCCGAACCAGGTCCGCGACTTGCCGTTCACGCCGTCCGCGGCCACCAGCACCCGCGCACGGTATTCGCTGCCGTCGCCTCCTACCAGCGTTATACCGTCGCGCTCGCGATAAGCTCCCTTCACGGGAGCGCCCGTCCTCACCTCCACGCCGCACTCCCTCGCCCGCTCGAGCAGGAGGGCGTCGAAGGCACTACGCCTGACGACGTACGACTCACGCCCGTAGAAGACGGAGCTCGCCTCGCGCCCGCCGAATACCAGGGACATGCCGTTGACTCTGGCGTACGGTATGCTCTCCAGGTCTATCCCCAGGGACGCGAGCCTGTCTGCAACCCTCCGCGCGAGCCCGCCCCCGCAGACCTTCTCGCGGGGCATGCCCCGGGCCTCCAGCAGCAGGACGTCCCCGGCGAGCTCGGGTCTCGCCGTGCACAGGGAGACGGCGGTCAGGCTTCCGGCCGGACCTCCTCCCACGATGGCGACCTTATACTTGCGGTTCATGATACCTCTCTCATCCGCCTCGGCTTGTTTGCACGCTTCTTTTCCGTAAGGAAATAGACCACGCTGGTCTCCCCCTGCTCCATATCGACCTCCACCTCTTTCTCCTCCAGGGCCTCGAATGTCCCTGCCAGGATGCCGGAGATGATGGTGGGGGTGGTGGGGTTGATGAGCTCGATCCTCACCCGGTAGGGGGATTCCTCGATCTCCACCCTGCTCGCCCTTCCCAACCCCTGGTATGCGATCTGGTTGAGGATGATCGCGTAGCGTTTCTGGACCGATGCCTCCAGGAAGGCGAGCTGCTCCTCCTCGGAAAATCCGATCCCCTTGGAGGTGATGAGGTCTATCCAGAACTGCTTGGTGATGTCGAAGATGATTTGCCGCGCCCTGTCCCCCAGGGCTTCCTCGAAGGTCTTGAGCAGTTCCTGCAGCGCATAGTCCGGCCAGAGGATCATCCTCCTGCCCGAGAGCTTATTGAGGATGATGCCCATCCTCTCGTCCCATACGTAGTTGCCCAGAGGACGGGGAAGCCTGCACCTGGGGCAGCGCGGTACGTCGAGGGGCGTGGCGGCCCCGTGAATAGGCGCGGGCTGGACGCGATAAATGTGGAAGAGGTTGGGAATACGACCCTTGTCGGGGGTCTTCCCCGCGAAATAATACACCTGCTCCTCGGCGGATATCTCGATGACCTCCATCTTCATCCGCCTCTCCTTGCTCACCTCGTAGACCCCGTCCCCATCTGCCCGGAACATGGAGAGGCGGTAGGGATTGCGTATATAGGCCACCGCGTAGGGGACGCCGTGCTCGATCACCTGTATGGCGCCGTAGCCAAAGAGCGGCGAGCTGATCTCGAGAAAGATGTTGATCAGCTTGGTGTAACGGATAAGCAGGGAGATGGGCTTCAGCCACAGCTTGTCCCCGAGGACGATCATGGCGATATACTCGCTGGCCGATCCCTTCTCCGCCTCGTGCGTGAGTTTATCCACCTCCTCCTTGCCGAAGGTATCCTCGAGGAAGGCAAGGATCAGGTCCAGAAGCTCCTGATAGAGGAAGACGAAGCGGAACTCGGTGGCGAACCAGCGCAGGGTTATCACCCCCTCGTCCCTCCAGTTGAACAGGAGGGGCAGGATCCTGGGCAACCCGCACTCCTTACACCGTGGTATGGTGCGGATTTTTTCCTTGGGTCTCGTGGACAGGAATGGTTCGAATTCTTTGCACTCTTGCATGACAGCCCCTTTTGTCTCCTCGTTGTTGTAGGCTCTTACCAAGCCGCCGTTAATTGCGTGCCCTATTGTTCTTCATCGTCAAGATATGCCTGATAGATTAATAGCAATTGCCGGGGGTCAGCCCTCCATTTTCAACGTCGGGGGTCAGGCCTCCACGTTTCACATGATGAGGACAGACGAGAGCTGTGGATAGATTGAATGGAAAGGGCTTTCAACCGCATCGGTGTTTGTGATAGGCCTGGGGTCAGGCCTCCACATTCAACGTGATCACCCACGCAGGTGGTCAGACGAAAGCTCAGCCGGATCAAGCTGAATAAGCTTTAAATCGCATCGGGGTAAGCGATCGGCCTAATAATTTCCCAGCTGGCTGAAGCCCGGGAGGTTGAAGGGGAACTTCGAGCCCCTCTGCATTCCCATCCCGGCCATCTTCGCCAGCCGCTCGGGTCCGAACAGTCTTAGCTGGCGTTCCATCAATCCCACGTGCGGCCTTATCCTGTACCATATGCTGTTCTTGAAGACAAAGCCCTGCTTGAAACCGCGGTTAAAGCGCTCGAAATCCTCCAGCGCCCGCGTGCGGTCATAGACGGCCATGGCCGCCGTCTTACCGGTGACCAGGGCTCCCAGGATGCCGAACCAGAAGAATGGGTCCATGGCGCCGCTTATAGTACCGCACATGATGAGGCCGTTATGGAAGAGGCGCGGATTGTCCGGCCTCGCTATGGGCACCGCTCCCGAGACGTACTGCCATTCGTCGTGCTCCACGCCCTCGCGGCGCACCATGAATTCCTGGTATTTCTCCAGGGCGGCGCGATCGATATGACGGATGGAGAAGAGGAGGTTAAAGTAGTAGTTGTTGCACGAGCTCAGGTAGCCGTATTCACTGATAGACTCGTCGATCCAGATCCAGGAAACGTTGCTGAACCCGATCTCCCCGCGCGAGATCCACCCGTACCAGCGCAGGTAGGGTATGTCCAGCATCTCGTAGGCGCTGGGGGTCAGCCCACATGCGATGATGGTGTTCTCGGGCAGGTCAGCCAGGTCTTCTTTCCTCAGGGGAGAGTCGAACTCGAAACGCACCCCCAGCTTCTTGGCCTCGTTATAGAGGAGGGTGTCAAGGCTGGTGGGGCGGTTACCCCTCTCCACCGTGTACATGTCCATGACATCCAGGGGCGGTTCCAGCATCGTGTCATGGAGGTAGAAGGGGCAGTACTTCAGGGGATGGAATGCCGGTGAGACGTCGATACCAATATATTCCGAGGTACGTGCGACGTCGATGGACGTGGTGTGGGTCGATGGGTTGTAAATGGAGTCTCCGCCGAATCCCTTTTCCCGCTCGTGTACGGCCACCTCGTATCCGTTCCTCGCGAGGTCGATGGCGGCGATGAGGCCGGACATGCCCGCCCCGTAAATAGTTGCGTTCCCGTTGTTCGCCAAAGTAGTCCTCCTTTCGGTCGCCCCCTCCCAGGCTCCCGCAAGCGTACCGCACATATATTATCATCTTTCCATGTGCCGGGTTCGTGGGATGAGATGAAAACGGAGCCCGCCGGCCGGCTTGAGGTTATAATGGACGCGGCAGCGAGCGCATGGGAGAGGGAGGCATGTTGGAGGAGCAGGAATACCGGGTGCCGCGGCCCCGGGAGAGAAGGACGCTGGCCGAGGAGATATGCAAGTTCTCCTTCTGCTTCGCCCTCTCCGAACATCGGCGGGCGGTGGAGGTGAAGGGCAGGTC
Organism: Actinomycetota bacterium; assembly: GCA_016931915.1. Lineage (GTDB taxonomy): Bacteria > Actinomycetota > Geothermincolia > Geothermincolales > RBG-13-55-18 > SURF-21. The sequence goes on along the minus strand of JAFGDU010000091.1, from coordinate 37,950 downwards.
GAAGTCATTTTCCGGGCTGGACGTAGCGGGTATCAAGGCCGGTATACTGAGCGAGGCTCTGCGCGCAGGCGACGAGGTGGAAGGAGAGGCCCTGGCAAGTTCCTTCTCCGCTATCTATCAACCACGCGCCTATTATCCCGCGTATTTTCTGGGCGAGATGAGGGCCGCCCTGCGCCGCGGAGAGAACCCACCCGCGGCTTCGCCGCACTACCTGCCGGTGAGCACGCTTCCGCAGCTGCCCGACGGGACGCGTATAACCTTTCTCTATCAAAGGGACAGGACGGCCTTCGACAGGCCGGATTTTCCCGCCCACGTACGCGATGTCCTCACCCGTGACTATGTGCGCATACCCATGCTCTTCCCTCTCGGGCAGGATGACGCAGAGGGCGTAGTGCGCTTTCGGGCGCGCGTCCTGCGGCTGGATCGGGAGACGGCCTATCGCCTGGCCGGGCTGGGGGACAATTCCTACGAGGCATACTCGGCGCGGGGGCTGACCCATTTCCTGCAGCCCCTCGAGCTGCAGGCTCTGGATGAGGGAAAGTCGCTGCGCGGGTCCCTGTTCGCCGAGCTCTCCTTTGCGGAGGACGCGGCCTGGGAGAGGGCGACGCCTCTTCTCGAGGAAACGGTCTGCAGCGTCGTGGAGAGGATCTTCCCTCCCTGCCCCCGCGGCGGGCGCGAGGAACCCGGCTGCTATCTGCCGCACAGCGGTTTCCATATCACCCGCTTCAGGCGCAGGCTCTTTGCCCTCGTCTACGACCCGGTCGTCATCATCTTCAGGGCGCCCCGCCTGCTGGGGATCTACCTGCCTGGTGACCTGCTGCGGGGGAGGGAGGGGGCGGCAGCGCTCTTCGAGGAGTTCGTCCTGGAGTTCTCATCCGCCATTGCCGGAGGCCTGGACTTTGCTTCTCCGGCCCGCGTGGAGATCGCGTACGACAACCTGCTGCCCTGGGCGAGAAAGCGGGGTGCCTTGCGCGGGCCGGCCTTCGACCTGCTGGGAGAGGAGCACCCCTTTCTGGGGCCGACGCTGCAGTGGTTGAGGGGAGATAGCATCTAGCCGGGGCCCGAGCGCCAAACGGATCGGAGGTTGCCTTTCCCGGCGCCAGCAGGCAAAATCATTCTACCGGCTGGGAAACAAGGGAGGGTATGAAATGCGTGCCAACATCCTGCAGAAGTTGCGCATCATGGCTGTTACCGTATACGCAACACTGCGTATCACTCTCATCGTCCTCTACAAGGTCAATATCAGGGGCGGCTATCCGCGATGGTATGGAGACAAGTGGCTGAGGTGGTGGGCGAAGCAGCTCGTGGATGCCGTGGGGATCGACTACAGCATCATCGATCCCCACGGCCTGAGCATAGAACCGGGCAAGCGCTATATAGTAATGTGCAATCACCGCAGCCATTACGATATCCCCTTGAGCGTGCTCGCCATACCCGGAAGCGTACGTATGCTCACCAAAAAGGAGCTCTTCAAGGTACCCCTGTGGGGTAAGGGAATGACGGCGGGAGAGTTCATAGCCATCGACCGCAACGATTTCGAGCAGGCCAAGAAGGACCTTGCCGCCGCCCGGGCCAAGATGGAGGACGGCATCGTGCTCTGGATCGCCCCCGAGGGGACGCGCTCGCGCACCGGCCGCATGGGATCGTTTAAAAAGGGCGGCTTCGTGATGGCCGTCGAGTCGGGGGCCACCATCATACCCATGGGGATAAAGGGGTCGGAGAAGGTGCTGCCGCCCAAGACCCTGGATTTTGTCCTCGACCAGAAGATTACCATAAATATCGGCGTTCCCATCGAAGCCTCCGGTTACACCCTGGAGAACAAGGAGGACCTCATGGAGGCGGTACGCATCGCCATCGCTCAACTGTGCGGCGAAGCCGGTGAGATGGCGGATACCGGAGCGGTTGCAGGGTTACGGCAGGCTCCGTTCTTAGGTTGAAAGGATGGATGAAGAGGTTAACCCCGAGTTAGATCACATCCGGACCGGGAAAGATAGCCCGCATCGCAGGCGATGGTTTATGCTGTCCGTGCAGGCTGTCATGGCCGAACGGATAATGGTCCGCTAATCCGCCACGCCCTCGCCACCCGCGGCGTCCGCCGGCACCTCGGCGTCCCCGGCGCCGCCTTTCTTTCTTTTCTTGCCCTCGGGGACCACGAACTCGCCCCCCTCCGGATGGTCCTCATCCGCCACCCAGAGTTGAATGGAATCGGTGGGACAGGCCATGGCACAGTCCCCGCAGTTGGTGCACTTGTCGTAATCGATGGTGGCGAATCCGTTTTCCACGTGGATGGCATCATACTGACAGACCTTCTCGCATTTTCTGCATCCTATGCAGGCCACCTTGCACACGTCCCGTGCTTTCTTGCCCGTGTACTGGCACTTGCAGCGCACGAAGACGGTGGCGTCGGCAGGTACCATCTCGATGAGGTCGCGGGGGCAGACGTCCGCGCACAGGCCGCAACCGGTGCACTTCTTGACGTTGACGCGGCGGACACAGTCCTCGTCGAAGGTGATGGCGTTAACCGGGCAGACAGTTGCGCAGTCCTCGAGGCAGAGGCATCCGAAGGGACAGGCCTTCCCCCCGCCCATGGCCGTCTCAGCGGCGCGGCAGGAATTCACCCCCTGGTAAACGGCCCTTATGGGGGAAAGGGTGGCGCCCCCACGGCAGTGGATGTGGGCCACCATGGGTACGGTCGATTCGGCCTCGACACCCATGATGCGCGCGACCTCTGCGGCCACGGCCGGACCGCCGGCCTTGCATATGGTGACGGGGACCTCGCCCCTCACTATAGCCTCAGCGGCGGGCTCGCATCCCGGCAATCCACAGGCACCGCAGTTGGACCGGGGGAGGACGTCCAGCACTTCCTCCACGCGGGCGTCCACCTCTACGTGGAAGCGCCTGGAGGCGATGGCCAGGATGGCCCCGAGCAGCGCTCCAAAGCCCGCCAGGGCGATGGCCGCTTTCCAGATCAGGGACCAGTCCATCACGTGCTCCTTACAGTCCGAACATCCCCGAGAAGCCCATGAAGGCCAGGGAGAAGAGGGCGGCGGTGATGAAAGCGATGGGGATGCCGCGGAAGAACTTGGGTACGGGGGCCAGGTCCAACCTCTCGCGCATGGCCGCGAAAACGATCAATACGATAGAGAATCCCACCGCTACGCCAAGGGTATATACCACGGCCTCGCCGAATCCGTAGTGATAGGCGATGTTCAACTTGGTGAAGTAACCGGGCTTCACACTCTCGGTGGCCGCCGCCAGCACCGCGCAGTTGGTGGTGATAAGGGGCAGGTAGATCCCCATCGCCCGGTACAACGGCTGGCTTGTTTTCTTGATCACCATTTCCACGAACTGTACCAGGCTGGCTATGACCAGGATGAAGGTGGGGATGTAGAGGAATTCCCCCACCCCCAGCGGCTCGAGGACGTAATTCCATGCTACCCAGCATACTGAGGTCGCCATGACCATGACGAATACCACCGAGACGCTCATGCCCAGCGAGGTCTCCAGGCTGCCCGATACCCCGAAGAAGGGGCAGAGGGCGATGAACCTGATGAGGAGGATGTTGGCGACCAGGGTGGCGCCGAAGAAAAGCAGGAAGTATCTCCAGGCTTCGTTCATGCTTCAGCCCTCCTTTACCTTCGGCTTTTTGCGCTGCTGATACCACTGCAGCATGGCGGCGAGCAGGGCGAAGGTGATGAAGGCGCCGGGAAAGAGGATGAGGATCGTGGGCATCTTATCCGTGCCCAGGGAGATGATGGTGTTGCCGAACATCTCGATCTTTCCCGACCCGAGGAGCTCGCGGAAAACGCCCATGATCAGCAAGACAGAGGTATAGCCTAAACCTATGCCCAACCCGTCCATGAGGGCAAAGGAGACCTTCGTGCTTGAGGCGTAGCCCTCGGCACGGGCGAGGATAAGGCAGTTGACCACGATGAGGGGTATCCACACGCCGAGTTGCTTGTATATCGGCTCGAAAAAACCGTGCAGGGTAAGATCCACGATGGTCACGAAGGAGGCTATGACCACGATATAGATGGGGATGCGGATCTGGTCGGGGATGAAATTGCGGATGAGGGAGATGATGACGTTGGAACAGGTGAGCACGAAGATTACCGCGAGCCCCATGAAGATGCAGTTCTCCACCTTGGTAGAGATGGCAAGCGCCGAGCACAGGCCAACCATCAGCACCAGCAGGGGGTTAGTGGTGATGAGACCCTTGCTGAACTCGCCCCAGAGGGTTCTCTTTTCTTCCATACTCCTCTCCTATGATCCTTTTTCCAGTGTATCCCATATCTCCAGGGACAAGTTCACGCCGTTGGTGATGCCCCTGGAGGTGAAGGTCGCGCTGGAAACCCCGTCTATATCCTCACCCAGGGTGAGTGTATCCGGGCCCTTGCCCGTGAACTGGCCCAGGAACTCCTCGTTCTCCGCCGCCACCGCGCCCAGGCCCGGCGTCTCCTCGTTGGTGACGATCTCTATCCCCGTCACCTGGCCGTTTGCGTCCACCCCCACCGCCATGGTGATAAAGTTGTAGCCCTTGCTCTTGAGCACGAAAGCATAGCCGATGATATTTCCGCCGGCGTCTATCCCTTCGAAGACACCGATGAGGTCCGGGTGATCCTCCTGCAGGGAGGCCGCCAGTTCCAGGTTTTCGCGGGGCTCTGCCCCTATGGGCGATAGTACGGCCTCCGCCGCCTCCGCGCGCTTCTTCATCTCTTGTTCGGCGATCCTTTTCTCTACTATCGAATAGGTGAAGCCCAGGCCTACGGCTGCTACCAGGCAGACGACAAGCAGCCTTATTCCCAGGTCCAACATGGTCTTCATCATGATGATACCGCCTCCCCGGCATTCCTGACCTTACCGTACCTGCGGGGAAGGATATAGCGGTCGATGAGTGGCACCATGGCATTCATGAACAGGATGGCGAACATCACGCCCTCGGGGTTGTTGGACCAGCCGCGCAGCAGCCAGGTCATCAAGCCCAGTCCCACCCCGTACACCATCTTTCCCCGCCGCGCCAGGGGGCTGGTGGTGTAGTCCGTGGCCATGAAGATCGAGCCGATGAGCAGCCCGCCCGCCAGGGTGAAAAAGAGGGGGTCGCGCCCGGAGATGGCGGTGAGGGCGGCCACCGTTCCCACGTATACCACGGGTATCCTCCAGTCGATCACCCGCGTCGCCGCAAGGTAAATGCCGCCCAGGATGAGCAGCAGCGCCGATACCTCTCCCAGGCATCCCCAGGGATTGGCAAGAAGCAGGGGCTTGTAGTAACTGGAGCCGAAGAGACCCTGGGGAGCGTTGGCCGCCCCGTCGTAGATGGGCTTCATGGCCGCCAGGGGGCTCGCCCCGTTCACGATGTCCACCGCAGCTTCGATGGACTTATGGGTAGCGGTATTGGCGATGCCGATGGCTGCGGACTTGGCGTAGCCGGCGGCGAAATAGGCGGGCCAGGATACGAAGACCACCGCTCTTCCCACCAGGGCCGGGTTGAAGAGGTTGTGCCCGATCCCTCCGAACATCTGCTTGCCGAGCACGGTGGCGACCAGGCCCGCTATGCCGGCTATCCACCACGGCAGTGCGGGGGGCAGGGTAAGCGCCAGCAGAAGGCCGGTGAGCAGGGCGCTGCAGTCGTCCAGGGTCACCGGCATGCGGCGCCCCCGCTGCATGACGTATTCCCCCAGCATCGCCCCGGAGATGGAGGCCAGCAGCACCCACAAGGCTGAGAGGCCGTGGACGACCAGGGCGTATATGGTCACGGGGGCAAGGGCGATTATCACCTGGGACATGATCCTGCGCGTGTTTATGGGATCTCGTATATGGGGCGAGGTGGAGACGATGAGGTTATTCTCCATCGCCGACCCCATCCTTGCCTGCGGCCAGCTCGGCAGCGCGGCTCTCCATGCGTTTCTTCCTCCGCGCCAGCTCCGTCTTGCCCGTCTTGATCAGCTGCACCAGGGGGTTCTTGGTGGGGCAGACGTATGTGCAGCAGCCGCACTCGAAGCAGTCGTCGATGTTCAGGCGCGCCAGATCGTCCCACCTCTCGTTGTACGCATAGGAAGCAAGATAGGTGGGTATGAGGCCCATGGGGCAGGCGTCCACGCAGCGCCCGCAGCGGATGCAGATGGGCTCCGAGGGGACGGTGTATTCGGTTTCCCTGTACGATAGCGCGAGTATCCCGGAAGTGCCCTTGATAACCGGCACCTCCAGGGTGTATTGTGCAAGCCCCATCATGGGGCCGCCCATGAGCACCTTGCCGGGCGGTGCGTTGAACCAGCCACAGGCCTCGACGGCGGCGGCGAAGCTGGTCCCGATGCGCACCATGAGGTTGGAGGGCTCGCGCACCACCGAGCCTGTCACCGTTACCACCCGCTCCACCAGGGGCATGCCGGTGGAGAAGTAGCGGGCGATGGCGTAGGCCGTTCCCGTGTTGTTTACCACCACCCCTACGTGCATGGGCAGGCCGCCCGAGGGCACCTCCCTTCCCAGCAGGCTGGCGATGAGGACTTTTTCGGCTCCCTGCGGGTACCTGGTGGCCAGAGAGGTTACCTCTACGCCTCCCCCCCGGTTCGCCGTGGCCATCCTCTTCAGGGCCTGGGGCTTGTTGTCCTCGATGGCCACGATGCCCCTGGCGGCCCCCACCGCTCTCATTATGATCTGCAACCCCTCCAGTACGTCCTCTGGATGTTCCAGCATGAGGCGGTAGTCGGAGGTCAGGAAGGGCTCGCATTCCGCCCCGTTGATGATCACCGTATCGATGGGGTAATCGCGGGGCGGGCTGAGTTTGACGTGGGTGGGAAAGGCGGCTCCGCCGAGTCCCACCATGCCGGCGTCGCGGACGGCCCGGCGTATGTCCGCGCTCTCCATATCCTCCCACGGACCGGGTACGGTCAGCCCGGGGTCTTGAAGGTATTCGCCATCGTTCTCGATGAGCACCGACAGGATATCCCTCCCGGTGGGGTGGGGCTGGGGAGCTACCTGGACAACCTTGCCGGACACGCTGGAGTGTATCGGCGCAGAGACGAAGGAGTCGGAATCCCCGATGACCGTGCCCACGAAGACCTCGTCCCCTTTCTGGACCCGGGGGATGCACGGTGCGCCGATATGCTGCTGCATGGGTATGGTGATCGTTGAGGGTGCCGCGATCTCCCTGATGGCAGCTTCGGCGGAGAGGTTCTTGTGGCCGGGGGGATGAACGCCGCCCCTGACCCTTCTGAATAAACGTGATGCAACACTCATGCGCGCGCCTTTATCGCAGTGACTCGTTCCGCCATATTCTACGTCTTCATAACGTATAAAACCAGCATTAATCTATACCCTGTAAAAGGCACGTGTCCAGGGAATCCGAAAAAAAAGTCTTGGGTTCCCGAAATAAAAAATTCATGGATTAGCGAAGTTGATGTAAACTGTTTTTATGGAATGCAGGGCCACGGTGATAAAGAGGGAGGGAGGCAGGGCGCTGGTACGCGTGGCGCGCGTAAACTGCGCCGAATGCGGCGGCTGCGGCCTGCTCGCCCGCAATCGCGAACATACCATGGAGTTCAGCGCCGTAAACCGCCTGGGAGCCGTGGAAGGCGATAGGGTCATCCTCTCGGTACCGTCTCGCAGGATCTCCCTCACCTACCTTGCAGTATTCGGCCTTCCTCTCCTGTCCATGGCAGCGGCGTTCTTCGCCGTGGCGGCGATATGGGTTATCGCGGGAGCCGGTGACGGCCAGGGCCCCGGCGTAATCGCCGCGGTATTGACCGGTTTTCTGTCCTTCTGGGGCGGCGTCAAGCTCGCGGACCGCATCGGCCTTTTCCCGGTGATAACGCAAGTGATCGGGCCGGGTGATGCCGATGACGATAAGGCGCAGGGATACGTGCTATGACGTGATGGCGCGGAATCACAGGTTCTTTAATTCGGAGTTGAGTTTCTCCAGGAGGGCATCCACGTCGTACTTATCCTCCGGGTATTCGTAGATAGCAAGGTTCAACACACGCTCCGACTCGCCATCGTGCAGGTGTTGCTCGAGGTACTTGTGCATCTTGACCTCCAGGCGTTGCCCGCATACCTGCGCTCCTTCCCTGCCTACACTGGGGAGGATTACCAGCAGGTCGTTGTTGTTCCTGGCCAGTTCGTCCACGGAACGAGTATCGCTCTTGAGGATTCCGATGCTCAGATCGCGCAGAACGTTTATCCCCTGATTGCTCATATCCTCGACGAACGTCTCGTCGAGGGAGAAGCCGATGACCGAGAAGGGGATGTCGTAACGCTCGTTCTCGTCGATGCGGGATGCCAGTTCCTTGGCGAGGAAACGGATGTTTCCGATCTGCGTCTCGTCATCGATGAAGTCCTGGTGTTCCAGTTTGACGAAAAAGTACCTGAACTGCACGCGCATGTATGAGCAGAGCAGCGCCAGGATGCCGTAGACGAGGAATTTGGCTGCGATGAGCTGAGCCGCCGTGCCGTAAGTGAAATCTCCGATCCACACGAGGCGGGCTGCGGTATAGGCGGAGAAACAGGCCAGGAAACTGATGAGTGCTCCGCGCTTTCCCAGGTACAGACTTGCAACGATCACCACCAGCATCATCACGTGGCCGAAGATTTCTACCCCGTCCGTCTTCTGCACGATCATGGCAGCGGCCATGACCGCGACCGCTATGGTAATCACCAGGATGAGTATGCGCTCGAACCTTGCGTACTTCATCGCAGCGTCATCTCCTCCCTATGCCCCGTTCATTCCCCATCGTGATAGGGACAATATACTTCGCCCGTTTCATCGTCGTATACGTATGCCTCTCCCGAATCAGGGCAGCTGAGGCATTTCTCGCTATCTATGTATTCAGGGACCATGTCCTGCAGCGAGGGCGGGTATTCCCTGTAGCTGGTGTAGTAGGTATGGAGCTGCTTGCGGATAGTCTTGATATTTGCGCTGCAGGCCGTCTTCTTGCTGGCGCTGATGGAGAAGGCGAAGGAGAGCACGGCGATAGTCACCAGCACGCCGATGATGCCGACCACTATCATCAGCTCCAGGAACGTAAATCCATCATCCTTGTTGAGTGTCTCGATCTTATGCATATAACCCATGCGAACACCTTCTTTTACCTCGGAAATCGGTCACAGGTGTCTATTACTTAACCGTATTTGACTGCGTGAAAGCGAAAGGCGGGATGGCGGGTGGAAGCATATCATGGCGGGTAGGGCGCGGAATTGGCATGTATACCTTATTTGCCCTATATTCGTAATTGATGCGCCACGATGCGCGAGGCAAGGCAGGCAAAAGAGGAGGATATCTTGAACGGCCACAGATTGATGCTCGGGGAATGGGAGCTCGTAGCCCTTTCGGATGGTTTTTTTCGCCTGGACGGGGGGTCCATGTTCGGCGTGATCCCCAAGCCGCTGTGGGAACGAAAAAAGCCGGCCGACGAGAGAAACCGCATAAGGCTGGGGCTTAACTCCCTGCTGGTGAAAACCCCGCAAGCGCTGGTGCTTCTGGAATCGGGGATAGGGGACAAGATGTCTCCCAAGGAGGAGGATCTCTACGGTCTGGAGCGTCAGAACAGCCTTCTTCGAGCTCTGGAAGAGGAAGGCTGTGACCCCGAGGATATAGATTTCGTCATCCATTCACACCTCCATCTCGATCACTGCGGCTGGGCGACCCGGGAGGCCGACGGCATTTTCAAGCCCACGTTTCCACGCGCAAGGTACGTCGTGCAGAGCCGGGAATGGGATGCAGCCACGAACCCGGACCTGAGGAGCCGTGCCTCGTATGACGAGCGCGATTTCTCCGCCCTCGAGCGCAAGGGGCTTCTCGCGCCGGTGGATGGAGAGGCGGAGATCCTGCCTGGTATCAGGGTGATGCATACCGGGGGGCATACCCCTGGCCACCAGGTTACTTACTTTGAGTCCGAGGGAGCCCGCTGCGTTTTCCTGGGCGACCTGGTGCCCACGCAGGCCCACTTGAAGGTGAACTGGCACATGGGTTGGGACCTCTTCCCGCTGGAGCTGATGGAGGTGAAGGGAAAAGTGCTGATGGAGGCGGTCCGACGCCGGGACCTCCTCTTCTTCACCCACGAGGATCAGAACCCCTTCGCGTACGTCGAGGGCGAGGGGGGTAGGTTGCATATCGTGCCTGTGGACAACCATCCACCTTCTGTATAAAAGGTCGGGCCGGAGCTTGTCGCGAGGAGCGTAGCGACGTGGCGGCATTTCACATGGTTGAGAGAGAGACAGACGGGAGCCTTGCCGCGAGGCGTGGAGCTCGGAGTGCTGGACTTAAAGGGCTTTTCCCGGGTGGGTATAATAGGTCTTATACAGAGAAGGGTGGCTGCCGTGGCCGTACCTGAGAGCGATATCGTATGCGGGAGTGTCAGCAACGCACCCACCGGGCTGAGGGTCAAGCGGAGGATCTCGCACGAAGCCGCGATGTTGGGGGGGGGAATCCTCATCCTGGCGGGGGCTTTCGTCTATCCCTATATGGAGGGGATCGTAGACACCATAGCGCCCGGATGCCTCTTTCACCGCATCACGGGCCTGCCCTGCCTTCTCTGCGGCATGACACGCAGCCTCGCGGCCACGACCCATGGGCAACTCGGAGAGGCTTTCCGCATGCATCTCCTGGGACCGCCGTTCTTCATCGTAGTTGCTGTGGTCAGCGTAGGGCTGGCGGCTGAATTCATGTTTTCACGGCGCATTCTGCCGCGCCCGAGTGAACGAGCCTGGAAGTCGATAGGATGGTGGACGCTGGGGGTGCTGGCGGCGGCGTGGGTGGCGCGCCTGGTATTTTTCGGGATCAACGTGTGAGACAGCTTCGCTAAGGGGCCGGAGAGAGAAAGGAGATAATATGGAGGGAGCGCAATATCAAGCCCAGCCAGGTACGCAGTTGGAGTACTCCGTCGCGGAGAGGACTCAGACCGACTGGATCACCGATCCGGGCATGGCCATTCTACTCTCCATCATCACTTGCGGCATCTATGGATGGTACATCGTCTACAAGCTGGTGCAGAGGAGGGACGAGCACTTCAGACGTATGGCGGCAGTGGCGGATTCCTCCATATCGCAGCTCAGGATCAAGGCGAGGGGGAGGGAGGACGTCATCGCGGGCGAGTTGTCCCAATTGGAGCAGGTGCGCATGCAGATGACTACCATGTCCGCCGAACGCGGGGCGGCCATATGGTTGCTGATCGCTATTTTTACATTCGGGATCGGGTATATGATCCTCTACTATCTGCTCATGCAGGACTACGTACAGCACGATGCGGTGGAGGCCCGGTTCTTCACGCTCATGAGTTCCGCCATGGCAAAGGTTGGACTAGCGGGTGAGGCAGGCCAGGCGGTGCCTGCAGTGCCCCAGAGGGAGTTCGTGACCTTCCTGCTCCTGACCATCGTCACCTGTGGTATCTACGGCATCTACTGGATGTACGTGATGATCAAGGACTTCAACGAGCATTTCGTGGCCCAGGTTCCCTGGGAGGATTTCCTGCTCCAGGCCTTGCGGTAGTTGACAACGGCGGGGGTCAGCCCTCCATTTTCAACGTGGGGGGTCAGGCCTCCACGTTACACATGATTGCCAGCGAAAGTCGGCAGATGTAATCTCCGACGAATCGTGTGGAATGTCACGAGCTTTCTAGAGCATCGGGGTCACTGCATGCCGGGGGTCAGCCCTCCACATTCAACGTAATCACCCACGCAAGTGATCAGACGAGAGTTCACCGGATTAAGTTGAATGTATGAGCTGTCGAGAGCATCGAGATAGTTGAGGGCCCTTACACGGGGGACCATATGGCCAGGGCCATAACCGCGGCAGTTGCGATAAGTGCCACCAGGTCGGCGAGGCCGAAGCGCGAGATACGGTAGCGGGTGCGCTCCTTTCCGCCCCGGTATCCGCGCGAGGCGAGGGCCGTACCGAGCTCTTCCGCGTCGCGAAAGCAACTCGTGAAAAGCGGCACGAAGAGGGGCAGGAGTGAACGCGCGCGGCGCAGCAGGCGACCACTGGAGAAGTCGGCGCCACGGGCCTCCTGCACGCGTGCTATCTCTCCGGAACGACTGAGTAGAACGGGCAGGAAACGCAGGGCCGTGGTCAGGATCATGGCCGTTTCCTGCACCGGGAACCTGACCAGGCGCAGGGGGGACATCAGGCTCTCGAGCCCCACCAGCAATTCAACGGCATTGGTGGTCATGGTAAGCACGCACATGAGGATAACGGCCATGGCCAGGCGCAGCGAATACAGGATGCCGTTCTGAACCCCGGTGTTGGTGATGTCGATGGGGCCCCATTCCCACAGCACCCGACCAGGTGAGAATAAGAGCTGCGCGATGGCGGTTATCAACAGCAGGACGAAGACGGAACGCAAGGCCGCCAGTACCTGCAGGGGCGGCAGCTTTGCCGCGTATACGATCGACAGCGTGAAGAGGAGGAGAAGCGTCACGCCCGCCGCATTGTCGGCGATGAATGCGCCGACTATGAGGGACAGGGCACAGGCTATCTTCACGCGCGCATCAAGATCGTGAATAGGGGAATCCATGGGATAGTGCTGTCCCAGCTTTATGCGGTTGAAATCCCTCATCCCGCCACCTCCTGCAGGGCGGCCGCGATCATAGCGGCGGTTTCGCGTGGCGAGGAAAGGCGGAGCGGGATCTCTAGGCCCAGGCGTCTCAACTCGGCCAGTACTTCAACCAGGGCCGGCGGCCTCAGGCCCGCCGCCGCAAGTTCATCGACGGCAGTGAGTACATCCTCCGTCTCGCCTTCCAGCAGGATCCGTCCCCGAGAGAGAACGGCGACCCGGTCCGCGAGGAGTTCCACCTCTTCCCAGTCGTGGGTCACTATAAGTATCCCCACGCCGCTTGAGCGCAACTCCTCGAGAGTGGCGTAGAGCTGCCGGCGGCCTGGCAGGTCGAGGCCCGAGGCGGGTTCGTCGAGGAGCAGATATTGCGGTCGCATAGACAGTACACCCGCCAGGGCAGCGCGCCGCATCTCACCCTCGCTCAGGGAGAAGGGGGACCTGGGAGCGTAGATCTCCGGATCCAGGCCCGCTCTGGAGAGCGACTCGCGCACCCGTTGCTTCAGCTTCTCCCCTGACATACCCTGATTGTGAGGGCCGAAGCCCACGTCCTTTGCAACCGTTTCCGCGAACAGCTGCCGTTCGGAGGATTGCATCAGGATACCAACGGCGTTCCTCAAGGCACGGGTCACGGAGCGGCCCCCGAGGTTCTCTCCATCCATCACGATGTCGCCGCAGGTGGTCTCCACAAGGCCCGAGATAACGCCGAGCAGGGTGGATTTACCTGCGCCCGTCCGGCCCATGAGGCAGAGTATCTCTGCACTATGAAGTTCAAGGTCAATGGAGGAGAGTACCTCCCGGGCCATGGGAGTCCCGGGCAGGTAAGTGAACCCGACCGCGTTCAGCGCGATGCCCATAGCTCCCCCGCCATCTCCCTTGTATCCATGCCTACACCGCAGAGAGGGTAGCCCTGCCGCTCCAGTTCGCGCGCGAGCAGGTGAAGGGCTGGAGGGTGCAATCCGTGCGTCCCGCTCAGCTCCTCATCCTCGAAGAGTTCGCGCGGTGGGCCCAGAAACAGCAGGTGACCTCCTCCGAGAAGTGCTACGCGGTCGGCTGCGAGTATCTCCTCGGGCCGATGGGTGGCATGGATGACCGTTACGCCAAGCTCGTCACGCAGCCGCTCGAAGAGCGCGATGATCTCGGCCCGGGTGGGAGGATCTAGCATGGAGGTGGACTCATCCGAGACCAGGATGCGCGGGTGCAAAGCCATCACCCCGGCTACGGACAGGCGCTTCTTCTCCCCGAGGGAGAGAAGGTGGGGCTCGCGGTCCCGCAAGCCGTGAAGGCGCATGGACTCCATGGCTTCGCCGACCCGCGAGCTGATCTCGTCTCTCGGCAAGGCGAGGTTCTCGGGTCCGAAGGCCACGTCGTCCTCGACCGTGGGTCCGACGATCTGATTATCGGGGTTCTGCATGATGAGACCTACCTGCCTGCGTATCCCTTGCAGGTGCCCGGGATCCGCAGTGTCCAGGTCGCATGATACTACCCTCCCGCGCGTGGGAAGCAGGAGAGCGTTGAATAACCTGCACAGGGTGGACTTGCCCGAACCGTTGAGGCCGGCTACCGCAATGAGCTCTCCCTCGTATATCTGCAGGGAGATATCCTCCAAGGCGGGAATATCTTCTCTGCCCGGGTAGGTGAAGGTAACATCCTCGCAGGCGACTACAACACCCCCGGCACTTTGCGTATCCAGATCAATCCACCTCCCCGGCGACTGATCGGGTTATAGCGAGAGCGAGCCGCCGTGCGGCAACTCCTATGAAGAAGCCCGTGGGCAGAGCGATGAGCAGCAGGTAGGGCAAGTAGTACCACAGGCCCGTGAATCCAACCAGCAGCGTTGCTACCCATAGCTGGACGGCGTTATGGGTTACTGCACCCGCAATACTGATGCCGGTAAGGCTCAGTGGCCGGAGACCCAGGCTGTAGAGGGCGGCCATGACCAGGGTCGCGGCTGTTCCAGCCGACAGGCTCAGGGTGAGACCGATGAAGCTGCCGCGCAGCAGCCCCCCCAGCAGGCAGCGCAGGACGTTTACACCCAGGGCCTCCCATGGCCCCAGGGTTACAAGGGCGATCACCGTGGCCAGGTTTGCCAGGCCCAGCTTGGCGCCGGGAAGGGGGAGGATAGGCGGAATGGTTCCCTCGATTATCTGCAGCACCAGACCCAGGGCTACCAGCAGCCCCATCTGGCTCACCAGGTAGGCGCGGCGGTCCGAGGGCTGATAGAGGAGCTTCTTCGCAGTGCGCTTACTTGTTGACCACATCCGGCCCTCCCTTGCCGCTCGTTATCTCGATCACTACCCGGTTGGGCAGGCACACGATGATCTCTCCCGGACGCGAAATCCAGCCACTCCTCACGCATAGTTTATCGGGGCAGGCGGAGTCTATCATGCGTACCCTGCCGCCGCTGATCTCGAGGCAGCTTTCGCCCGCGAAACCCCGGACCGTCAGCTCCTCGTAATCCCCTCCCAGGGGGCGGACCAGGACTTCCTCGCCATTGGCGGTCACCCTTACCTCGAGATCGGTGTCTCCATCGGCCCCGATAACGCTCTGCGCGATGAGGAATACGCTCAAGGCGACCACTGCCAGGACGATGAGTATATCTCCCGGAGCCCACCAGCGTCCCAGCAGCATGCTCTTGCGCCTGGTCTTCCCCGTGCGCGAGGTTACCGCCTTATCCGCCCCGTTCTCTTTTTTCATCATCATCGCCGTCTTCCCGTCCCGGCCCCCGTGCCTTTCCTACTAATATTAAATGAAAGGGCTCTCTTGCGAGAAGTATGGGTGGCAGGGAAGGAGGAAGGGTCAGGTCTTGAATCTTGAATTCTGGAGAAATGAAATATTGCATGATACCCAGTAGCAGAATTGCACAATTCAAGACCTGAACATCCCGCCCGGATTTTCAATACGTTTACTCCTGTTCGCAATATGGATCATCTCAGTTCGTAATCACGCCCATCTCTTAACATGCACCAGATTACCCGCACCATGTGGCGTCCGAGGGCACGCAGGGCCTGGTTGTGGCTTTTACCCTCCCCCCGCTTCTTGTCGTAGAAGGCACGGGACTGAGGCACCCGTTTGATGTGGTGGGAAAGGGCGTTGGTCATGGCCATGCGGCCCCGCTTGTTCACCTGCTTGGGTGTCTTGGAGCCGTGGAAGTCCCCGGACTGATTGTCCAGGGGGCACATGCCCAGATACAGGGCCAGGGAGGCCTCGCCGGCGAAGCGCTCCTGCGTCCCGATCTCCCCGGCCAGCTCGGCCACGGTCACCATGCCGAAGCCGGGGATGGTGGCGAGACGGCGGGCGATCTCTGAGCGGGAGGAGAGCTGTCGCATGGACGCCTCCAGGGAGGCGATCTGGGAGACCAACTCCAGGATTCTTCTGGCGTCCGCGATGATCATGGGACCCACGTAGGTGACCTCGGGAGAGAAGGCGGCATGGGCCTGCCAGGAACGTATAGCCCCCGCGTACATCGGGCCCACTCCCGGGATCTTCGCCAGGCTCTCGGGGCGCATGCGGGAGAGCTTGCGCAGATCGTCCCGGCAGGTGAGAAAGCGCAAAAACCACAGGTTGTCGGCCGCACCGGTGATCTCTGCAAGCTCGGGGCAGACGGATGCGAGGTCAGCTTGCAGGCGGTTTACTACCCTCACCTTCTCCCGCACCAGCTCCCTGCGGCGGCGGGAGATACGCCGAAGCCTCTCGTTTACCTCCGGCACCTCGCATACCCGAGCCAGGCTGCCCCGGGAGAGCGGCAGGTGCTCTTCCAGGCAGAAGAGCTTGAGGATGAGGCGGGCATCCAGGGGATCGGTCTTGGCCGGGGCGGGGAATACCTCCCGGAAGCGGGCGAGCTTTAAGTTGTTCACGCTCATTAATTCATATCCCCGCCGCATGATCTCTTTATCCAGGGGCCGGGCATGTCCTCCATAGCCCTCCATGGCCACCGCCACAGCAAAGCCATTACGGTGGCTCTCGACGCGCCGGAAAAAGTCATCGAAGCCCCGCTGGTTATGGGGGATCGAGAACTCCTCCAGCAGCTCTCCCTCGGGGGACGATATCCCCACGTGGTGTTTTCTCCTGCCTACATCGATACCTACGCGTATTTGGGGTCTCATCGATGCCTCCTTGCCCTATGATGGAAGGTGTGCACCCAGGCCGTCTCGTCTACCAACAGAGCCACTCGAGGCATCATCCCGGTTGACGTCTTCTGGGTGAAGGAAATGGCGAGGGCGGCACTTCAGGTCTGGCGGTATCCCCGAGAGGATCCGCGGACCCCAGGAGCCACACCCCCGCCACTCCCACATGTTATCCTTTTTAGAACAGTCCTTCCACCGGATTAATCCGATGGTTAAACCCAAGGGTCTTTTCTCGGCCATGCCTCATGCATATAATCATTGCTATGGATATAAAGGAAGCAAACCTGGTATTTCACGATGAGACCAGCCGTGACTACGACAAGAAGTGGGCGATCCGCTTCGACGACGATATGGCTGAGTTCGTGCTCTCCAAGTTCGAACTCGGGCTCGGAGGCCCTTTCCCGCGCGATGTGCGCATCATGGAGATCGGCTGCGGAACCGGCTACGCCATGCTCAACCTGGGGAAGGCCGGAGTGCTCGATGAGGCCTGGGGCTGCGATATCTCCCAGGGCATGCTCGATGTCTGCAAGGATAACGCGGATGCACTGGGCATAACCGTCCACCTGCAGCAGGCCGACGCGGAGAAGCTCCCCTACGAGGACGATTCCTTCGACCTGGTTATCGGCCACGCCGTCCTTCATCACCTGCCCGATCTAGACAGGTCGTTCCGGGAGATACAGCGCGTGCTCAAACCGGGGGGGATATGCGTGGTCGCCGGCGAGCCCACGGTGGTTGGCCACCAACTGGCAAGAATAGCCAAGGCCGTAGCATCGTTCACGTTGAGATGGTACGCGCGGCTAGGCGGCAGACTGGGCAAAAAAAAGATCGTGCTGCGCAAGTACGATGCATCCGGCTCTCCAGAGGACCACGAGCTCCAGGAACTGGAGTTCATGGTGGATATCCACAATTTTCGCCCGCGGGAGTTGTGTGCGATGGCTAAAAAGGCTGGATTTTCAAAGGTGCGCTTCGAGTCCGAGGAACTCATCTCGAGCTTCATCGGATGGATGATACGTACCGTGGAGGGTAGCGTCAGCGAGGACAATATAACCGACCGCTGGCGCTGGGGGGCGTACAACACCTACAAGCGGGTACGGAATTGGGACAAGAAGATGTATCCGTACATGCCCCGCGGCTGGTTCTATAACCTCATCGTATACCTGGAAAACTGAACATAGATTAGACAATACTCGCTCTGCGGAGAGGAACCATGAAAGACAATATGGTGGAGGCCCTCGCAGAGGTGGAGAAGGGGGCCGGCCTGGAGAGCGGTCCCGCGGCGAGCCCTCGCGGTTGGACATGGATGTTGCGTACCTGGCGCTTCATACGGGAAAAACGCATGTACGGCCCCCGTTACTGGCGCTGGCTCTACCGCTTCCTGCGTTTCAGGATCCTGCACCCCCGGGTCAGGACGGAGGGTTTTGTCTTCCTGCCCCGCCGCTATGAGGTAGTGGTAAAAAGGGGTGCCACCATCCGCATCGGCCGCTGGGTATGGATCGGCACCGACAACGCGCTCCGCTGTCACGAGGGCGAGCTGTATATCGGGGACAACACCATCTTCGGCACCGGCAACACCGTCAACTGCTATGCAGGGGTGTTCATAGGACCGGAGTGCC
The DNA here is from genome assembly GCA_016931915.1 of Actinomycetota bacterium. Classification (GTDB taxonomy): domain Bacteria; phylum Actinomycetota; class Geothermincolia; order Geothermincolales; family RBG-13-55-18; genus SURF-21. Next base: position 19,674 of record JAFGDU010000091.1, on the reverse strand, counting down.
TGTTCGCCGATAACGTCTACATTGTGGACTTCGATCACAATTACTGGGACCCCGTGATCGCCATACGTTCGCAGGGCATCACGAAAAAACCGGTTCGCCTGGAGGGGAATATATGGGTGGGGGAGAAGGTGTCCGTCCTGCGCGGCGTCACCGTGGGGCGAGGCGCGGTGATCGGAGCCATGAGCCTGGTAAACCGGGACGTGCCGCCCTACGCGGTGGTGGGGGGTGTTCCCGCCAAGGTGCTGGGGTGGAGGCCCCGCCCGCTGGAGGTGGGTGCGGAGGGTGAGGAGACCAGGGAGGGAACCTCTCCGCCGAGAGAGGCATGCGATCCAAGCGGGGAATGAGCACGGGCAGGCGAAGCCGGCGGCTGAAACCTGAAAGAGAGAGGGCTTTATGAGTAATGAAGATGCGCATCCCGAGTTCGCCCTGCCGGAGATAAGGCGTGACCCGGTGACGGGCGCATGGTCCATCCTGGCGGTGGGCCGTTCGCGTCGCCCCGGCGCCGTGCCCGGAAAGGTGAATGGCGAACCGCTCTGCCCCTTCTGTCCCGGCAACGAATCCCTGACCCCTCCTGAGGTCTGGGCGGATCGCGGGCAGGGTCCTCCCGATTCTCCCGGCTGGAAGGTGAGGGCGGTACCCAACCTCTACCCCGCGCTCATGCCCGAGGCGGGAGGGCGGGGCTGGAGGCGTGGTGGCATGGTAGGCCGCCCCGCTCACGGCGAGCACGAGGTGATCGTGAACTCGCCGGACCATGGCCTTTCCCTGGGCGACATGGACGCGGAGGAGGCCGAGCGGTTGATACATGCCTGGCTGCAGCGCTACCGCTATCATGCGGCGCAGCCGCAGGTCAAGCAGATACAGGTCATCATCAACCACCGCAGGGAGGCCGGCGCCTCGCTGGAACACCCGCATACCCAGGTGTTCGTGCTGCCCGTGGTGACCAGGGCCATCCGTGACGAGCTGCATGAAGCACGCCAGCGTGCGGCAAGGGGCTGCAACATCTGCGCCGCCGCTCGTGAGGCGAGGGACGACGGCAGGATGATATACGAGAACGAGAGCTGGACGGCTTGCGTACCCTATGCGGCCCGGGCGCCATTCGAGGTCCGCTTCATCCCCAAACGCCACGACCCGGATTTCGCCGCCAGCGGCAAAGATGAGCTAGGCGGCATGGCGGACGTACTCACGCGCGTTCTCAAGGGATTGTCGAATTTGCTGGGGAACCCTCCCTATAACCTCTGGATACATACCGCCCCCTGCGGCGGCAGGGACTACGGCTGCTATCACTGGCACGTGGAGATGGTGCCCCGCATCATCATCGGCGCCGGCTTCGAGCTCGCCACCGGCATGTTCATCAGCATCCTGGCTCCGGGGGAGGCGGCCCGCCAGCTGCGGGAGAGTATGGGAATAGCCTCGGAGCAATAGGTATACTGGAGACGAACACCATCGTCGCCGTTACTGCTTTCCGTGTGCGCTCGATCTTCCTTGCATCGATCCCGCAGTCGATCATCTCTCCTCCCCCGTCTGGCCGCCCTTCTGCGCTACGACGAACGCGTAGTCCCCGTAGTCGTTGCGGTACGATGCCATCACCTCGTCTATCCTCCCGCTCGCGATATCCCGGGATAGCCGCTTCAGACCCCTCTCGACCTCGTCCCGGTTCGAGAAGCTGGCGAAGCCGGAGGAGCCCTTTCTGATCACGGGATCGAAATATATCTCGGGCTTATGCTTGCCGCAATACATGAACCAGTCCTGAAGGTCCGGCTTCACCGAATATGACTCAGTGATGATGCGCACGAAACCCGCGTCCTCCAGCGCGAGACGTACCTCCGCGATGTCGGGCATGTTCGCCGTGGATTTTCTCATCGTCTCGGGGAAATACTCGTTGAGCCAGTAGCCCTCCATCTGCTGCCTGTCCGAGGTGAATATCACCAGCCGTCCGCGGGCCAGGACTCTGAACACTTCTTTCAGCGCCCCACCGAGGTCGTCGAAATGGTGCACCGCCAGGATGCACATGGCGCCCGCGAAGGTATTGTCCCCGTAGGGCAGCGAACGCACGTCGCCCATGGACCACTGGATCGCCCGGCACTTCTTCCTGGCGATATCCAGCATGCGTTGCGACACGTCGACGCCGCAGAAAGCGGCTCCGGTCTGCTCCGCTACGGCAACGGTATAGTTACCGGTGCCGCAGGCCACGTCCAGATACGTTTCATCGGCATCGACGGCGAGATGATGGATGATGCGCGATACGATGTAGGGGTCGGCTTTTCTGGTGTCATCGTATCCGATCCCGATCTCGTCATATACTGCCATGATGGGTAAACCTCGGGTCGAGGGGCGGGTGTAGCAACTACCATCACCCACGTTGCCTCCCTAAGTCTATACGTGCCGTCGGCGCAGTGCACTATTTATGGGGTGCCGTGCGTTGCCCTCGGGCTCAGGTGGAGCATTCACTGGCGGTGGAGTGGAAGGCATGGTATGCACTGAGGGCGAAACAGGCGGCGGTGGGGGTGAGGTAGGCGGGGACACCCGCTGCGTGCAGCCTGGCCACGTGGGGAGCCGTAAAGGCGCTGGGGAAGAGCACCGACACCAGGGGTTTGGAGATGGAGGAGCGGGCCTCGAGCATCTCCCCTGTGATGGCCGCGATGAGACCGACGTCTCCGTCGCGTGAGGCGGGTGCGGAGCCCACGGTGAGCAGGATGTCCACCGCGGGGTCCTTGTCCAGGATACTTAAGGTCTTGAGGTAATTGCCCGGGATAACGGCTCCGAAACCGAGGTCCACGGGGTTGGAGAAGGAGGTCCCCTCCGCGGGGAGGAAACCCGCAAGCGCGTCTCTGGTTTCATCGCAGAGTGATGCGAGTTCAAGGCCATACCACTCGACAGCGTCGGCGCAGTTCACCGCGAGGCCCCCGGGAGCGCTGACGATGGCCACCCTCTTTCCCAGGCAGGGGGGAAGGTGATAGAGGGCTGTTGCGCAGTCGAGCATCTGGGAGAGGTCGCGCACCAGGATGATACCGGCCTGGCGGGCCGCCCCCTCGAACACCTCGGCGCTGCCCCCCAGGGCCGCGGTATGGCTTGCTGCGGCCTTGTTCCCCGCCGCGGTCAGCCCGGACTTCAACACGATCAGGGGCTTTTCCCCCCTCAAGGCAACGGCGGTCTCCAGGAAGCGGCGGGCATCGCGCACCTCCTCAAGATAGGCCAGTATGATATCGGTTTGTGGGTCACGGGACAGGTAGGCCAGGTAGTCAGCGCAGTTGAGGTCCAGCTCGTTTCCGCTGGATACTATCTTGTCGAACATCACCCCGCGCTCCATGCCTGTGACGTAGGTGATGCTCGACAGCGAGCCGCTCTGCGAGATCATGCCGGCGCGGCCGCCCTCGCTGGGGAACATGCCGGCGAAAAGGGCTATCTTTCCGCGCGCGGAGTAAATGCCCAGACAGTTAGGACCCACCAGCCTCATCTCGCTCCCGCGCAGGGACTCGAGGATCTCCTCCTCAAGGCGCGCGCCCACGGCACGACCCGTTTCCGAGAAGCCCGCGGAGTTGACGATGCACCCGCCCACCCCGGTGGCAGCACATTCGCGCACCAGTTCCGGCACGGCCGCAGGGGGTACGGCGAGGATCACCAGGTCCAGGCCGCCGGGAACCGAGCCTATATCGGGATAGCAGCGCAGCCCCAGGATCTCCTCGTGGCGCGGGTTGACGGGATAGAGGGCGCCGTCGAACCCCATGTCCTTGAAAGCACGCAGGAAGAGGGTGCCGGGGTTGTCCATGCGCTCCGATACGCCCACGATAGCGGCGGATGAGGGGTGGAATATGCGGTCGAGGCTGCTTTTTAGTCGTATGTCCATGTGGGACTATATGCCCTCGGCGCGCTGGGGGATGGGAGGACAGACGCTGAGCACGCGCGGCCGGTACTCGTATTCCTTGATGGAGCGCTGGTAAACGTCCATGGTGTGGCGGGCGATGCGCCCCCAGTTGTACTTCTGCCCGATAAACTTCTGGGCGTCGCTGGTCAGCCGCTGCGCCAGACCTTCGTCCCGCAGCACGCGGATCATCGCCGCGGCCAGCGATTCCGGGTTGCCCGGCTTGAAGCAGAGGCCGGTCTCCTCGTGGACGACGATTTCCTTCAGGCCCCCGGTGTCCGCGACGATAACCGGGCTGCCGGCCACCATGGCCTCGAGTACGACCATCCCGAAGGGCTCGTAGATGCTTGGGACCACGGTGATATCGGCGCATTTATAGAACATGGGCAGCTTATCGTTGTCCACGAATCCCAGCAGCTTGATCTTCTCGCCCAGGCCGAACTCATCGATCATCACCTGCAGTGCCCTGAAGTGGGGTCCGGTGCCGGCTACCAGGAAGCGCAGGTCGGGAAATTCCTTCAGTACGCCGGGCATGGCCTCGATCACCGTCTGCACGCCCTTCTCGTAGACCAGGCGCCCCACGAAGAAGATCATGCGTGAGTCGGGATCGACGAACTGGCGGCGGATACGCTCGGTATCGGTATCACTGCGGAATTGCTCGTATTCTATGCCGTTGGGGATAACGGTGATCTTGTCTTCGGGCAGCTCGAAAATGTGCGCGACCTCGTCCCGCATGTAGTTGCTGCAGGTGATGGTGCGCACGCTTTCGAAGGTGAGCCACCACTCGATCTGATGGATTATCCTGGACATGCCCTCGGGGATGAATCCCTGGTGCCGCCCGTATTCCGAGGCGTGGATAGTAGCCACGAGGGGGATGCGGTAGGCATGTTTCAGAGCGATGGCCGCATGTGCCACCAGCCAGTCGTGGGCATGCAACACGTGGACCTTGCCGATCCTCTCGTTGATGATGGGGATCGCCCGCTCCAGCAGGGCTACGTTGAACTGCAGGGTCCAGGGCACCCATTCGTCCTGTTGGATCTCGGGCGGGTAGAGGGGAACGCGGTGGACCTGCACGCCTTCGGCGACCTCGAAGTCGGGCGCATCCGGCGCGTCCTTCGTCACAACGTGGATGTTTACCCCCAGGCGGGCCAGGTTAACCGCCAGCTGGTGTACGTGGGTTCCCAGGCCACCGATGATCCTCGGCGGGTATTCCCAGGAAAGGATGACGACGTTCATCTTCTACCCCGTTCTCATAGCGTGCGGCAATCCGCTGCTTGCCGCAAATCGTTTTCTGGATACTCTCCCCGCAAGGTTAAAAACAAGCACAAATATTCTATAAAAACCCATCGCATATAGCAATAACGCCCGGTCGTTTGCATCGCGCAAGCTAGTCTTCTCGCGCTGCGAGAAGGCGTATTGCGAGAAGTCCGCGACGAAGCAAGCTCGTTTACCGCCCACATTTCTACACATGAGCCTTGGTGTCCGAGGGTGACACGGCGGTGCCAGGTCTTTTATGTGACGAATCGGCGTCGCCCTCCAACAGCGGTTACTCCCACATAAGACCTGGCACGCATACCCAGGTATGAAAGCGCCCGCTCACTTCCAGTAGCGCAGGTCGAGCCAGGGGAAGATGTTGTCGGTGTCTTCCAGCTCCGAGAGCAGATCGGCGTCGATTTTCCCGCGTTCGAACATGGCGATCGCTTCGCGGTACCTGGCGAGATGGGAGGCGAAGCGATCCCGGGCATATCCCGCGGCAGTATCCCTGCTGATCAGGAAGCTCCAATCGCTTGCTTCCACGAGCAGCAACTCGCGCGCAGCCTGGATCAGGGCACGGTTCTTCTCCCCCCCCATGCTCGCCGACGGCAGGCGACTTGCGAAATCCTCCTCGGTGCTGTATGTATGCTCCCAGATATCCCTGGTGCCCTGATTGACCCATACCGAGAAGCTCCCATCCACGCTCCATGCGGTCATTGCAGGAGAAATGGTGGAGACATCCCGGGCGTTAAAGCCCTCGGCAAGATCTCCAGGCAGCATAGTCTCTCCGGCAAGGAGTCTCAGAACCTCGTGCAGCCAGACCGGGCCTTCGCGCCACCAGTGCCCCATGAGCTCGGTGTCGTAGGCCGCGAGCACCAGCGTATGAGCATCCGCCGGCAATTCCGGGACGGAGACCGCCTCCTTGCGGCTTCTCATCTTGGCAGCGAAATCCCGCGCATCCGCCTTGGCCAGCGTAACAGCATTTTCCGGGTGGTAGATATCCTTTTCGTCCAGGGGGGTAAAACCTGAGGTTATCCTCCAGTACTGAAAACCATGTCCCTCGACATCGCGCTTATTGTACTCCCGGTAATCTCCTCCGGCGGGATATCCCCACATGGTCCAGACCAGGTCATGGGCCACCTCGTCCCTTATCAGGGCGAGGAGTGGTGTCGATCCCAGCCTTTGAGGCAGCCAGGTAGGTGCCTCCCCGGGAGGACTGCCGGTGGCATAGAAATCCAATATGACGTAGGAAAGAGGCGGCGAGAAAGCGGTCAGGGCGGCGTCGATCTCGGGTGTATACGCACATTCCGGAAGCCAGAATCCCCGCGGGTCCCGACCGAAGCAGCGCCGGTAGCTCTCCAGGCCTATCTCGATCTGGGCCATGCGGCTGCGTGTAGAGCCCAGGGTTGGAAGATGACCATGGGTGGCTGCACTGGCGAGCACTTCGAGCACACCGGCGTCCATGCCTTCCGCAAGCACCTTCAGCATCCTGCCCCGAAAGCGTTCTTCGAAGTCCCGCAGGAGGTCGCGGTAGAAGGCGCCGAAAAACGAGGCCAGCTTGCGCCTCGGCTCGTCGCCCATGTTCCCCAGGCGATCCATCTCCTGCAGGGTCTGGTCTATCTTGTTCTTGAGGTAGCCGTCCAGCCTTTCCTCCAGGTATCCGTCCCGGAGTTGTTCGGCGAGTACCGGGGTCATGGTGAGCGCGAGCTTCCCCGGCAGTGCCCCGGCGGTCAGCTCCTCGATTATCCTCCATATGGGCAGGTAGCTCTCTGCCCAGGCCTCGAGTAGCCATTCCTCCCCCACGGGCCAGTCGCCGTTGCGCCTTACATAGGGCATGTGCGAGTGGAGAAGTAGAACGATGCCTGCGTCTGCCATATCATGCCTCCTCGGGCTCGCTTACAGCCGGTAGCCTGGTGCCTATCCCGATGAAGTCGAGGGCGTCCTCCAGGTCGGTTCGGCGCAAGCTGAAGTCCCGCGTCCTGATACAGGGGATAAAGAATGGACGGTAAAAGAGGCGGTTCAAGAGCGGCGGGATCTCCAGGCAGAACTGGGAGAAGTTGCGGCGGGACACCACGTCGTGCAGGCGAAGCAGGCGGGCGTGGAACAGGCCCAGCATGTCTACGCGCCCAAAGAACTCCCACATGAAGTCTCGAAACTGGCGCGAGTCGTACTCGATTATATGAAAGGGGTTCAACGGCTCGTCTCTCCCGGGCGATATGAGCAGCCTGTTGGGGGTGGTTATTATGCACAGGCCGCCCGGGGCGAGCACCCTCCGCGCCTCGCGCATGAAGCGGCCGGGATCGTGCAGGTGCTCGATGACCTGTAGGGAACAGACCAGGTCGAAGGATTCATCCTCCAGGCCGGTGTCGTAGATGTCCGCGTACACGAAACGCAGGTTAGGGCGCCGGTAGGTCCTGCGGGCATGGTATACGGCTTCGGGAGCCAGGTCCACCCCCACCGCCGTAGCGGCGCGTTCGGAGAGCAGGCGGGTGCCGTACCCCTCGCCGCTGCCCAGGTCCAGCACCCGCTTCCCTTCCGCCAGGGTCATGACGTAATCGTAGGCCACGAGGTGGCGCTGGAACCAGTAATTCTCCTCCCGCATGCCCGGGAGGGTCCTCTCCCCCGTGAGTATCAGCTCGGGATATGTATCCAGGGGGAGGTCGGAGGTGTCGATTTCTTCTCTCATCATCTCTATCCGCCTCAAGGGATGGAGGGCATGGGGATGGAAAGCCAGGCCAGAGAGGAGGCCAGGATGACCGCCCCCGCCACTACCAGGTAAAAGTTGGATACTCCCCAGCCAAGGCCTAAAAGGACCAGGCCCGCGCATCCGCTAGTTGCCACGTATATCCAGCGGTTCTTCATCATTTGACCAGGTCTAGTACCTTCTTGAATTCATCGCTGTCCGCGCGGTAGGTCACCTCGTATATCAGGGCCTCCGAGGTGGTGACCACCGCACCCTCTTGCCGCAACCTGGCGAGCGCCGTCTCATGGTCCTCGCGCTTGCGCGTGCCCGTGCCGTCGGCCACGACCTGTACGCGGTATCCCCGCTGCAGGGCATCGTGCACCGTCTGGCTGACGCATATATGGGTTTCGATGCCGACTACCAGGAGGCGGTTTCTCCCCGTCGCGGCCAGCGCCTCGGCGAACTCGGGGACCCCGAAACAGCTGAATATGCGCTTGATCACCGGCTGGTAGGCGGGAAGGACTTCTTTCACCTTGTCCACGCTGTATCCCAATCCCTGGGGATAGTGCTCCGTGAGCACCACCGGCATGGAGAAGATGGAGGCGAACCTTATCAACCTGGCGATCGTCGCCACTACCTCCTCGCGGTTATGGATCATATTCACCAGCTTCTCCTGGGGGTCGATGACCACCAGGACGCTGTCATCCGCGTTTGCCAGAGACGGGTTTCTTTCCATGTGCGTTCCTTTCAGTCCCCTTCTTCCTCTTCCTCTGCTATCTCCTCGAGGTAGTCGTCGACCAGGCGGGAGACGTGGATGGCGGAGTTAAAGGCGGTATCTCCGCCCGTTCCCTCGGCGCGCGTGGTGTCTCCGCAGAGGAAAAAATTGTCTATGGAGGGTATGGTGAAGCCGGGTCGGTCTTCCCGGGTCTGACCGGGGCGCGGCTCGAATCCATCTACCATGTTCATGCGCAGGGTACGCTCCCAGTCCAATACCTTCCAGATATCCGGGAACATCTCCTCGAGGAGGTCGCGCAGGCGTTGCTCCTCGCGCTCCATCTTCTCGGAGTTCTTCACCCAGGGGAGGGGCAGGGGATAATACCAGGAGAGCAGCTGCTTGCCCTCGGGCGCCATACCGGGGTCGATATTGGAGGTGAACTGGCCCATGGTCAGGGGATCCGAGGTCACCAGCAGGCCGCTCCTGTCGCTGATGGGCTCCTTGAGTCCGATGTCCATGGAGATCCCCGCGGTGGGGATAAGCTCTCGCACCTTCTTCACGAATTTAATGGGCAGGTCCTTGCCCCCGAACAGCTCCGCGATGCCCTGTGCCGGAACGGCGCTTATTACGGCTGCGGCGCTATAGGTGGCCGTATCCGTCTTGACCTGGTTGACGAGGCCTTTCTTGAGCATGAGGCGCGTGACCTTGGCCCCGGTCATTATCTGGCCGTTCTCCTCTATCTCCTCACGCAGCCCATCGATGATGCTGCGCGTGCCCCCCTCCGGGTATCCCACCTTGACCTTGGAGCGCAGGGCCTTCTTGAGGAATGCGCCGAGCTCGCCCGCGGATGCATAACGGGGGTCGGGAGCGATGATGCCGATGCCGGATATGACGCGCAGGACCTCCAGGGTCTCCGGGGACTTGCATTCCGCCGTCATGTCCTCGAGGGAAAGCTGGTACTTTTTAGCCGGATTTCCCATGACCAGTTTACCCAGGTAGCGGGCTGCGCTGAGCTTGGCCCGCAGGGGGAGTATCGAGGACTTGAGGATCTTCCCCAGGCTGTTGGGCAGCGGCTCGAACCCTTCACCGCGCCACAGCTCCGGCTCGCCCGGGGCTATGAACTCCAACTCGCGGTCGAGACGGCGGAATACCGCTGCGGCGGCGCCGTCCGAGGCGAGACGGTTGGCATGCAGCCCGTATTCGACGGTATAGCCGTCCTTCTCCATGTATCCGGCCCTCCCCCCCAGGGATTTCGATTTCTCGAGCAGCAGTATCCCGTAACCTGCGTGTGCCAGAAGGGCTCCCGCCGAGAGGCCGGCATATCCTCCACCTATGACGATGACGTCGTAATCCAATGTTCTTCCTTTCCGAAACCCGCTCCACGTGAGTGGACCAGGTCACTATATACGAAGATTATTAAACCATATCCCATTCGCCAAGGGTTGGGTTAGGTGCCACCAACTGGTAAAGTGGCGTTGAGTACAGGTGATGCGACGGCGGAAAACCGCGGGAACAACGAGGTCATGCATATGCGCAAGGAGAAAGTGAGCTTTTATTCCGATTGCCTGGAACAGATCAGACTCGAGGGCATCCTGGAGATCCCGGAAGGATTGGAGCGGCCCCGCGCGTGTATACTCTGCCACCCCCATCCCATAGGGGGCGGTTCCATGTACGTTCCTCTGCTGGAGGTCATGGCCCATGTCCTGGTGGAGAACGGATGGGCATGCCTGCGCTTTAATTTCCGCGGCGTTGGCATGAGCAGCGGCGTATCCACAGGAGGCCTGTGCGAGGTCGATGACACGGAGGGTGCGTACCATTTCCTGCGCGACAGGGAAGATCTCGACGTGGAGAACCTGGCGGTAGCAGGCTGGTCGTTCGGTGCCTGGATCGGGCTGAGGTGGGCTGTGAAGAGCGGGCTCTGCCGCAGGATGGCTCTGGTAAGCCCGCCCATGGTCGGGTTCGACTTCTTCCATTTCCTCGCGGAAGAAAACGCCGTGCTTCCCGAGGACACAATCATCGTAAGCGGCTCGTACGACCAGTTCAACGACGCGGAGAAACTGCGGGAGCTGGCCTCGCGCCTGGGGGCGGAACTGCGCATGCTGGAGGGAGCGGACCACTTTCTCTTCGGTTACGAGGGGGAGATCGCCGGGATAATCGCCAAGCATTGGAGACGGGATACGCTTCGGTAGCCTGCATCGCGAAAGGCTCACTGCCCGCGCAGCTAAAAGTAAGATTGCGAGGAGCGAAGCGACGCGGCAACCCCGAGTTGATACTACGTTTCGACAACGAAATCCTTTGCTATCGGGCGGCACGACGGTGCCAGGTCTTTGGAAAGCGGCACCGACTTGTTCCTCCGGCTTCTATCACATGAACGACCAGGAATGTATACATGCGAAAATGAACCCGTCCGGATGTTGCTTCCACAGTCGACAGCCTATATCGCGAAAGCGACAGCGACGCCCGGAGGGCGGCGCGGCGGTGTCCAGCGCCTGGACAAAACAGTGAAGTGAAAGAAACTGGGTATTAGGCATGAGGTTTTGTCCAGACCTGGCACGTGTACCTCGGGATGTGAGACAAGCCTAAATCATCATCTACCTGGGTAAAATATATAAAAGGGGTGATGTATATGGACCGGAAAGAGCTGTTGACAAAGGTAAAGGAAGAGGCGGGGCTGGAGAGCCTTAAGCAAGCCGACGGTGCAGTAAGGGTGATCGTGGGAGTGTTGAAGACGATCCTCCCGGAAGAAATAGCGAGTGAAGTGGAGGGTTCGCTCCCCAGGGATCTGCGCGAAGGATGGAAGGTGGTGGAACCGTTCCCCTCGGATATCCTCGAGAGGGAGGACATGTATTTCGAGGGAATGGAGACCGGGGAAACCAGGCCGACCCCCACCATCACCCACGGTTGACGGGGAGGCGATGACACGTGTCTCCACAGTGAGGCACCTCTTCCACAATTCTCCATGAATGGCCACCGTCAGCCTGTCGGCGAGTACCGCTGCCCATTGCCGGGCAATACTCGGAGCAGGCTTTCGCGGTGGAACGGGCGAGCGCTGACCGTTATGCAAATCAACGCTTTTACCAGCTAAAACTCTAACGAGAGGACCCCTGATTTTATTTGCATTATAGGGGGTGAATGGATATAATACTCTGGGTGCGCCGGAGGGGTAAAAGAGTACTTCGGCCCACGGAAAGCCATCGTAGCAATGTATCGAGGTACCAGGCACCGACCACTCGCGATGAGGACTTCACCGGGGACTCTGGAGCCTTCGCAAGAAGGCCGTGAGCCGTCGGTTTTATATACGTTGAAAACCGGCCGTAGCGGCCGAGAGGAAAGTGCGAGACGACCGGTAGAGATATCAGTCTTGTAAGAGGAAAGGAGTTGCAGCATGGTTCCGAGTGACCTGGAGATCGCACAAGCGGCGGAACTACTTCCCATCATCGAGATCGCCAAGAGGATGGGCCTGGAGGAAGACGAGATCGAGCTCTACGGAAAGTACAAGTGCAAGGTCAATTTCGAGGACGTCCTGAAGAGGATGAAGGACGCTCCGGATGGCAAGTACATCGATGTAACCGCGATCACCCCCACTCCCCTGGGAGAGGGCAAGACGGTGACGTCGATCGGCTTGACCCAGGCCCTGGGCGAGATAGGCAAGAACGTCATCCTCACCCTGCGTGAGCCCTCCATGGGGCCGGTCTTCGGCATCAAGGGAGGCGCGGCGGGAGGAGGTTACTCCCAGGTGGTGCCCATGGAGGACCTCAACCTCCATTTCACCGGCGATATCCACGCGGTCGGAGCGGCCCACAACCTGCTGGCGGCGATGATCGACACCAGCATACTGCTGAAGAACCCCCTGAACATCGATCCCCTGTCCGTCTCCTGGAGAAGGGTGGTCGACATCAGCGACCGCGCCCTGCGCGAGATAGTCATCGGCCTTGGCGGCAGGGCCAACGGCTACCCCCGCCAGTCCGGCTACGATATCACGGTAGCCTCCGAGGTCATGGCCATCCTGGCCCTGGCCAATTCCCTGAGAGACCTGCGCGAGAGGCTTGGCCGCATAGTGATAGGCTACACGTATGACGGCAAGCCGGTTACGGCGGAGGATCTCAAGGCTGCTGGAGCCATGACCGTTCTCCTCAAGGAAGCCCTCAAGCCCAACCTTATCCAGACCCTCGAACACCAGCCCTGCCTGATGCACTGCGGGCCCTTCGCCAATATCGCCCACGGCAACAACTCCGTGGTGGAGGACCTGGTGGCCCTGAAGTGCGGCGACTACGTGGTGACGGAGTCCGGATTCGGCGCCGACTGCGGCGCGGAGAAGATGATGAACATCAAGGTCCGTGCCCTCGGGACTTCTCCGGACTGCGTGGTCATCACCGCCACCATCAGGGCGCTGAAGATGCACGGCGGCGCCTTCGAGGCGCGTCCGGGCAAGCCGCTGGACGAGGAACTGGTGAAGAAGGAGAACATGCCCGCCCTGGAGGATGGTACGGCCAACCTCGTGAAGATGATCGAGAACATGAAGCTCTTCGGCGTCCCGGTGGTGGTGACCATCAACAAGCGCACCACCGATACGGACGAGGAGATCGCGCTGGTTAAGAAGCTGGCCGAGGCCGCCGGCGTCGTAGCCTGCGTGCCCATCGACGTTTGGGCCAAGGGCGGCAAGGGCGGCACCGAAGCCGCGGAGGCAGTGGTGACGGCCTGCGACCAGCCCAAGGACTTCAAATTCCTCTATGACATCAACGCTCCTATCAAGGAGAAGATAGAGACCATTGCCACCAGGATCTACGGTGCCGACGGGGTCGACTTCGCGCCCGAGGCCGAGAAGAAGATCGAGCAGTACACGGAGGCGGGCTATGACAAGTTGCCCATATGCATGGCCAAGACCCATCTCTCCCTCTCGCACGATCCCGAGCTCAAGGGCGTACCCAAGAACTTCCGTCTGCCCGTACGCGATATCGTCCCCTCGATCGGGGCCGGCTTCCTCTATCCGCTGTGCGGTGCCATGAGGACAATGCCCGGTCTGCCCAGCCGCCCCGCGGCGGTCGACGTGGACATAGACGAGAGCGGAAAGACCCTCGGATTGTTCTAAGCGGCTTTCGTGATAAGCATGACAGCAGTAACGATGCCCCGGTCCGTGGGACCGGGGCATCGACCGGAAAAAGGTGCAGGAGCGTAGAAAGGAAGATACTTGGAGGACAACTGCAGGGTGCTGTTCATGCCGGATAACCGGTATGTCATGGTCAGCAGGGGAGAAAACCTCCTCAGGGCCGCCATGGACGCAGACGTGCACATAAACGCGTCCTGCGGGGGGTCCGGTTCCTGCGGCAAGTGCAGGGTGATCATCGATGAGGGGGAGGTCGAGCGGGAGCCCAACGCGAAGCTAGGCGAACCCGAGATAGCCAAGGGATACGCCCTTGCCTGCCAGACCAGGGTCCTGTCCGATCTCAAGGTCACGGTACCGCTGGAGTCGCGTATAGGAGATAAAAAGATCTTCGAGCGCGCCGAGCCGACGCCCGCCCACGGCTATCTCCTTGCCGCCGCCGACTGGGAGGAGCGGCTTCCGGAATGGGAGCTCGATCCGCCGACACGCAAGGTCCACCTCGTACTGTCCCCGCCCACCCTCGATGACAACACCAGCGACGCGGAGCGCATCAAGAGAGGCCTGTCCGTCGAAGGCGGGCTGCGCGATGTTGTTGTCGATTATCCCGTGCTGCAGCGTTTGCCGAACATGATACGCCAGAGCGATTGGGACATCACCGTTACCGTGCTTGATTCCGGGGATGAACTGCGTGCGGTTCGCATCGAGCAGGGCGATACGACCAAGAGACAGTCGGCCATCGCCATCGACATCGGCACCACCACCATCTCCGCCGAGTTGATCGATCTTTACACCGGCGAGGTCACGGCGCGGGCGGCCGATTACAACGCCCAGGTGGCCTTCGGCGAGGACGTGATCACGCGCATCATCTACGCCACGCGCGGCACCGGACTTGCCAAGTTGCAGTCGGTGGTAGTAGGGACAATCTGGAACCTCATAAAGAACCTGGTGGAACAGGCGGGTATCGAATACTGTAACATCACCCACGTGGTGGTAGCCGGCAACACGACCATGATGCACCTGCTCCTGGGCTTGAACCCCAAGTATATAAGAGAGGAGCCGTATATCCCCTCCGGCACCTTCTTCCCGTGGATAAAGAGTTCGGATATCGGCCTGCGCATCGCAGCCGGAGTATACATGTACGCATTGCCTTGCGTGGCCAGCTACGTGGGCGGGGATATCGTGGCGGGCATCCTGGCCTCCGGCATATTCAACACCGACAAGATGACTTTATATATCGACATCGGGACGAACGGGGAGATGGTGCTGGGGAACCGGGAGTGGATGCTCTCCTGCTCGTGCTCCGCCGGCCCGGCCTTCGAGGGCGGCGGCGTGAAGCACGGTATGCGGGCGACGGGCGGGGCCATCGAGCAGGTGCGTATCGACAAGATAGGCTACGAGCCCATGATCATCACCGTCGGCAACAAGAAACCCATCGGCATCTGCGGGTCCGGACTTATCGACCTGCTCTCGGAGATGTTCCTCACCGGACTGATGAACGAAAAGGGCAAGATAAACACGGATCTACCCACCGATCGGGTGCGCAGTAAGGAGGGGGGCGCGGAATACGTCATAGTACGGGCGGAGGATTCCGCCACCCGTCGGGACATCGTCATCACCGATGTGGACATCGACAACCTCATGCGGGCCAAGGCGGCGGTGTATGCAGGCATCGAGATCCTGCTCTCCTCCATGGACATGGATGTCACCATGATCGACGAGCTGCTCATCGCGGGCGCCTTCGGCCGTTACCTGGAGGTCGACAAGGCGGTGACCATCGGGCTGCTGCCGGATATCGGTTACGACAAGATAAAATTCGTGGGAAACGGATCCCTCCTGGGCGCTCATCTCTCGGCGCTGTCCAACGAGATGATGAGCAAGGCCAATAACATCGCTCACCAGATGACCTACCTGGAGCTGTCCATGAACCCGGCGTTCATGGAACACTACATGTCCGCACTTTTCTTCCCTCATACCAACCTGGAGGCCTTTCCCACCGTGCAGGACAAACTTGAAGCGTACCGGGCGGTGCAGCGCATGGCCAGGGAGGTCGCCGCCGGTGAAGGGGAGGCGGGCTGAGATGTCATACGTGATCGCCGTCTCGGGCAAGGGAGGTACGGGCAAGACCACCTTCTCGGCCATCTCCGTTGACTACATAGCGGGAAAAACGGGAAAGCCGGTCCTGGCCGTGGACGCGGATTCCAATGCCAACCTCGATCTCGCCCTGGGAACCAGGGCGGAAAATACCATAGGTTCGGTGCGCGAGCACCTGACCGAGAACGTCAAGAACATGCCCGCGGGCATGTCCAAGGACGCCTGGGTTGAAATGCTCCTGCAGCAGGCGCTGGTGGAGGAGAAGGGTTTCGATCTCATCTCCATGGGCAGGCCGGAGGGACCGGGTTGTTACTGCTACCTGAACAGCATATTCCGTCGTTACCTGGACATCATGACCGGCAAATACGATTACGTGGTCATGGATAACGAAGCGGGCATGGAGCACCTCTCCCGCCGTACCACCACCGGGGTGGATATCATGTTCATCTCCTCCGATCCCACGGTGCGGGGCGTAGAGACGGCCCTGCGCATACGCGACCTGGCCAGGGAGCTCAAGCTGAACATCGCACGCATGGCCCTGGTTGTTTCCCGGACCCGCAACGGGTTGCCGGATAACCTGCGTGCCATTGCCGAGGCGGGGAACCTGGAGATAGCGGGCGCCGTACCCGACGACGACCTGGTGCGGGAATACGACGAAGAGGGGAAAGCCCTGTCGGACCTGCCCGGGGAAAGCCCGGCCCGCAGGGGGGTGGAGGAGATACTCTCCGCCTACGTAAAGCTACCCGGAGGCGGCTGAGCGCAGGTGAATAGTGACGCAAGGGCGGGTTCTAGCAACGTGACGGTTCAAATGAACGCAAGGCCACCAGCATGTATGAGCATGCGGCGGGAGCGGCGGAAGGGATGATGATATCCGACCCCCGGAAAACGAGCATAGAGGCGCAGTTGGGATAGAGATTAATAATTATGGAATTATAGGCGGAATGATGAGATAATCGTTTATTGGACCGGGGAGGTCTGACAATGTACGTAGAGAAGCCCATGGTCGTATTTCTGGACAAGCTCGCCTCCAGGTCACCGGAGCCAGGCGGTGGGTCGGTTTCGGCACTCGTGGGAGCGCTGGGAGCCGCCCTTGTTTCCATGGTGGGAAACCTCACCCTTGGCAAGGAAAAATATGCCGATGTCCAGGACAAGGTGGAAGAGCTGCTGGAATCCTCAGAGAAACTCCGCGCGGAACTGCAGAGCCTGATCCAGAAAGACACCGAGGTCTACGCCGACGTCTCCGCCGCTTTCAAGCTTCCCCGCGAAACGGAAGAGGAGAAAGCGGAGAGGGCGTCTCGCATCCAGGAGGCACTGAAGCTGGCGACCGAAGTGCCCTTTGAGATCGGCGAGAAATGCCTGGAGGTTGCGCAGCTGTCCGAGACATCCGCCTTTATCGGCAATGTCGGGGCGGTAAGCGATGCCGGGGTGGCGGTGCTCCTCGCCGAGGCGGCCGCCCAGAGCGCGGCACTGAACGTAAAGATCAACGTCAACAGCATCGAGGACCGGGAATTCTCACAGGGCAAGTGGGCTCGCATCCAGGAGATCCTGGAGGAGACGGCGGTACTGCGCGAACGCGTAGTGAAGCTGACCTATGAGAAGCTGGGATAACAACGGAGCGAAGCGATGTCGTTATCCGTATTGCGAGGAGGCTGAGCGGAAGCGAAGCCGACGCGGTAATCTCGTGAGAGAAGAAGGACACGATATGCAGAAATCTCGATCGAGGGAGCGATAAGAACATGCCGACCTCGTCCAGGCCGGAGGAGCGATCTGGCTGGAAGATAAAACCGGGAATATAGTTAAAGCGATATACGTATGAGTTCTCGAGGTCCGAAACGTACTATGGACTAGGAAAGGAGCGACGGATATGGCCCTGGTCATCGATTGTGTAGCCATCGGCGATGAGCTGATGAAGGAGATCATCGCGGAGACGGAATCCCTCAAATCCAAGGGCATCACCCCCGGTATCGCCACCCTGCTGGTGGGAGACGATTTCGGGGCCAGGATGTACAGAGGTCAGGTGGAGAAGTTCTGCGAGGAGGCCGGATTCAACTACTTAAGCGAGAACCCGCCGGAGGATGTGAGCGAGGAAGAGGTAGTCAAGATAGTGGAAAAGCTCAACGCTGATAAGGCGGTGAGCGGCATCCTTCCCCTGCGCCCCTTTCCGGAGCATATCTCCGATAGTGCAGTGATAAATTCCATCGACGTCAACAAGGACATAGACACGTTCCATCCCTTCAACATGGGCAAGCTGGCGCTGGGGGAGCCCACCTTCCCGCCCGCTACCCCCTCGGCGGTGGTGGAGATCCTCGACCGCTACGCCCGGGACGTCAAGAAGATGGACCCCAAGGACTTCTACGAGGGCGCCGAGATCTGCGTGGTGGGGCATTCCAACATCGTGGGAAAGCCGCTGGCCTTCCTCATGCTCAACCGCAACGCCAGCACCACCGTGGTGCACGTATTCACGAGCATGAAGGGAAACCTGGAGAAGCACACCAAGGAAGCCGACATCCTCATCGTCGCGGCCGGCAAGGCGGACCTCATAGGACCCAACCAGGTCAAGGAGGGCGCGATCGTGGTTGACGTGGGAATAAACCGCGTCAAGGTCCTGGACGATAAGGGCGAGCCGGTCCTCAACGAGAAGGGCAAGCCCAAGACCAAGACGGTAGGAGACGTGTCCTTCGACGCCGTAAAGGACATGACGGAGGCCATCACACCGGTCCCCGGCGGCGTCGGCTCGGTGACCAACCGTATGCTGATGAAAAACGCCCTGCGGGCATGCAAGATCCAGAACGGCCTGGAATGACAACCGACAACTGCGACGACAAGCAGGAATAATATCATAGAATACGGCGGACAGGAGTCATAGGAAAGGAGAGAGGAGATGGCATTCAATCTACCGACGGAGACGGCCAAGGGCAAGGTCCGCGAGGTAGAGTTGGGCGTTGGCGACAAGGCAAAGAAGGTAGGCGGGGAGAACGTGCTCCCCTTCCATCTCTGGGAAGGCGAGATGCCGAACATGCCCATCGTCGCCGCCGAGGTATCCGACGAGATGGATGATCTCATACCTGCGCTGGAGAAGGCCCTTGGTGAGGTGAAAGACGACCCCGTGGCCTGGGCCAAGAAGGCCGTCGACGAGTGGGGGGCGGACGCGATATTCCTCCTGCTCACCTCGACCGACCCCAAGGCCACCAACGCTTCCGCGGAGGAGGCGGCTGAGACCGTGCTCAAGGTGGAGGAAGCGGTGAGCGTGCCGGTAATCGTCTACGGCACCGAGGATCTGGAGAAGGACGCCGAGCTCGCCAAGGTCATCGCCACCAAGGCGGAGGGCAGAAACCTCATCCTGGGGCCCGCCAAGGAGGAAAACTTCAAGAAGGTGGGAGCTCCCGCCATAGGCTACAAGCAGACGGTGGTGGGCATGACGCCCATCGACGTCAACCTGGCCAAGCAGCTCAACATCCTCCTCACCAACCTGGGTATGGAGGCCGAGAAGCTGGTCATCGATCCCACCACGGGAGCCCTGGGTTACGGTCTCGAGTACACCTATTCGGTGATGGAGCGCCTGAAGATCGCCGGTCTCATGCAGGACGATTCCATGACCCAGATGCCCATGCTGGCCAATATAGGCTACCAGTCCTGGAAGACCAAGGAGGCCAAGAGCTCCGAGGACGAGTACCCGGAGTGGGGAGACCCGGAGAAGCGCGGCATCATGTGGGAGACCATCACCGCGGTTTCGCTGCTCCTGGCCGGAGCGGACATCCTGGTGCTCAGGCACCCGGAGAGCATCCGCATGACCAAGCAATTAATAGCCGACCTGTCGGGATAGGCTTTGATATATATTGGAGTTCAGGAAGAACCTGGATAGATTTCCATAGGAGGAACACGACAAATGGCAGAAATCGAGGAATTGTCAGCGTGTGAAACCACGCTGGAGATGTTGAGAAAAGCGAAGGAGGATGAACAGGAGACCGCCT
>JAFGDU010000090.1 GCA_016931915.1 Actinomycetota bacterium | reverse complement strand
GGAGCGGAACGCCATTCTCGCGTAACATCTCCACGGCGCGGAGCGAGGCGGCGAACGAGCCCTCCATGCCGGTGAAGCGGTCATGCGTGGCCGGGTTGTCACCGTAGATACTGACATCGACCCTCAACTTGGTCATGTTCCCCAGCATGCGGGCGAAGCTCGCGTCGATGAGCACGGCGTTGGTCTGCAGGGTGACCGCGTAATCCATCCCGGCTGCCGCCTCGAGCAGCCTCGGCAGGTCATCCCGCAGCAGGGGTTCGCCCCCCGTAAAGGAGATAAACAGGCATCCCGCGGCGGCAAGCTCCTCCAGGACCTTCAGCCACTGGCCGGTGGTCATTTCTCCCCCCGCGGGAGAGAACTGGTAACAGTGGCGGCAGGACAGGTTGCAGCGGTGGGTCAACTCGAGGCTGCCCGAATACGGAACGCAGCTCTCGAAAATCCTGTCTATGAACTCACTGTCTAAAGGGTCTATCTTTCCCGTCCTCCTTCGACGAAATGCCATAAAAACGGCATGACGTCATCGCCGAGCCTCAAACTCAGTTTGTATATCGGGACGGCTGTTACCAAACTTGAAAATATACCCAACAGCTTGCTTTCCTCTCCTTCGTACCCGAGGCGTGGAGCGTTGGTGGCCAGTTCGGCCAGCGCCTCTCCCGCTGACTGGGGATGCAGGCCGGGGTCGAGTTCGGGGTGGAGGTGGAATACGGCACGCAGCGGCACCCCCCCGTAGGCCACCGTCCCCCCCTCCCTTCCCGGCCAGGGGGTCCCGAAAAGTACTATTTCATCAGGTGTCCTGCCCACGGCTACCAGGTCGTCTCCCAGAACGGCCTCGGCGGGAAAGTCGCGGCTCAAGGTGGTCTTGCCGGCCCGCGTATGCCCCGTGAACGCGAAACCGCTGCCCTCCCAGTCCACGCCGGCCGCATGCATGAGGGTGCCCCCTGCCTCCATGAGGCGGCACTGCAGGCAGGCCCTGACGAAAGCCTGCACCGCTTCCCGCACCGCCTCTTCCTCATCCGCGATGCGCCAGGGACGCTCCAGGGGGGGCAGCCCCATCTCCGCCTCCGCGCACCCGGCATGGATGAATCCCAGACGTTTGCGCTTTCCCTCCCGGCCGTCGAAGGACAGCCCCGCGGCGACGCTCTCCATGTTGAACTGGGAGGGAAAGAAGCGGCGCAGAGGATCGGCCTGGGCCTCCTCGTCCGCAAGGAAGGATATGGTAATATCCGCGCTTCCCTGCCGCGGCGCGGCGAAGTCCCGCATGGCACTGGGAAGAAAGGAACATACGTCCCCGACGGTAGATACGATATCCAGGCGCAGCCCGGCTACGAGATAGCTGCTACTCCAGCTCGACAATCTCTACAGCTCCTTGCTCTATCAAGCTGCCGGCAAAATCGAGGGCATCGCTCAGCGCTGTATCCAGTTCCACGTCGTATTCCGCGGTGATACTGCTCGCGATATCCTCGAGGGAGAGCTGTCCATCCAGGCTGGACCAGAGAAATGAAGCGGCGGGGTTGAGGTGCATGACCTCGTCGCTGCGCACGTTGACCAGGACCGCTTCCCCTTCTATCATGCGCCAGGCTATCCCCTCGACACGTCTCAACCTCGTCCGGGGACCGAGCTCGTGCGGCGAGCCGGTGATCTTATCCATACCTCAGTTCCTCGTAGCTGTCGGGTGCCTCGGTGACCGGTTTTCCTCCCACCGCCACCCAGCAGTGGCCTTCCATATCGCCGTTGTCGCTGCGCACGCCGAAGACCAGGTGGGCATCGTGGCCCTCTTCGCGCAGCACACGCGCCAGCGCGAGGGAACGCGTCAGGCACGACGGGCGCAGCCTCATCCTCTCCAGGAGAGCGAACCATTTACCGGTACGGTCCAGCACGACATCCTCGCTCGAGCGCCGGCGCTCTCCCAGGCGCCTCTCCAGCTTGCGCATCTCCGCGGCCGGAAAGAGGAGCGCGCGCGCTAGGGCAAGCCCGGAGCGGGCGTAGAGGCGCACCGCCTCGCGCCAACTCCTCAGCTTGATCAACCACATCTCGAGCAGCCAGGATCGCTGAACCTCTTTCATGCCATCAGTATAACGGATGCCCGCGACCAGACACACCGCGGGGTCAGACCCCGTGCGTGTCCGGCTGGCAGTCCATCCCACATCGCCATCGAACCAGGGATCGACGCACCCGCGAAGGCCGCTCCCCGCAAGATGATTTTCCAGTAGAATTAGGATGCAGCGGTCCCGCGGCGGACGGCGGGACACATCGGCTCGGAAAGGGGCATGCCAAGTGAGTACGCGGGAGATCTCGTCCAGCACCTTCCTCCTCGCAGCGGTCGCCCACCGTTACGGTGACCCGGAGGGTGCGGAACGTCTGGCGTCATCCGCGGCCGGCCTCACCCCCTCCGAGACGGCCAGGTTGGAAGGCAACGCCGCTTACCACGAGTTGGAGCCCCTGCTGCACACCATCGACGCGCATTGCTCGTACATAGGATGTCCACTGCGCCTGCCGCGGGAACTCACGGACCGCTGGGCGCAGGCGCACGCGAGGGAGATGGCACGCACCGCTATCATCCACTTCGGAGCCACGAAAGCATTGGACGTCCTTGCCGAGGCCGGCATACGCGCCATCCCCCTCAAGGGCTTCTACCTCACCTCGGTTATGTACTGGAGGAAGGACGCCCGCGGCTTCAAGGACCTGGACCTCCTGATCGAGCCGGAGGCGCTTCCGAGCCTTCACCAGGCGCTGCTGGGGGCCGGTTTCCAGCCCGCCCCCGAACGCCCCTCCTTCGTCCCCGCCCCCGCCTGCACCGTCTATTCCCTGCCCATGGAGGGCAGCGAGGCGGCCATGGAGATAGACATCCACATCGGTATGCACTGGCCGGAGGAGTACGAGCTCCGCACCGGGTTCCGTTCCGCGGACCTCTGGTCCCATGCCGCCCCCGAGGAAGCGGAGGGCCTGCGTTTCTGGGCCATGTGCCCTGAGCACCTGCTCATCACGACTTTTCTGGACGTGGCTGTCAACCACCGCTACGCGCGCCTGGTCAAGTTCCGCGATGTCCTCGAGATCCTGCGCGCGGCAGGGGTAGACTGGGACGAGGTCGACAAGCTCTGCAGGCGCTGGGGAGTGCGGAGCTTCGTAGGGCCGGGCTTGCGCCTGCTGCGGGAGATCGATGCGGACTCACCCGTGCCCCCCGAAGTGGTCCGGTCCCTGCTCCCCTCCTACGCAGCCATGCGCGCCTTCGCGCGCGCCCTGCCGGCTCGCGCCCTGCCCGACCACCGCTCCCGCTCCTTCTCCCTCCCCAACCTTCTCTTCTTCGTCCTCGCCGACACCCCGCGCGAGCGCGCCCGCGGCCTGGCGCATATTCCGCGGCACATGCTCCGGGGCCGCCACCGCTTCTAAGGCCGGGGGTCAGCCCTCCATTTTCAACGTTGGGGGTCAGGCCTCCATGCCGGGGGTCAGGCCTCCACGATACACAAAATCACCTACAAGGGTTGGCTGAGGAGATCATTCTTCCATTGCGATTGAAGTATAGGAAACGAAGTAATTGAGGGCCGGGGGTCAGCCCTCCATTTTAAACGTGATCACTTTTGTATGTGGTCAGACGAGAGCTTCGACGGATCAAGTTGAAAATGGAGGGCTGACCCCTTAGAAGGAGGGGATGCCGATGGAGTCGTGGGATCCCTGCTTGTTGTCTGGTGTCCACATGTACATGGCGCGTTCCGCGAGGATGCCCACGGGGCTGGCTCCGATGGATTCCACCACCGTGGAGACGTCCAGGTTATCCACCATCTCGTTTACGTGCACGCTGAGGCGGCTGTTGGGTTGCATGGTTAAGCCTAGCTGCCTGGCCGGACCGTCCGGCCCCAACAGGGTCACCAGCACGTTCGCCGGCGTTGAGTTGGGGTTAAGCACCAGCACCCACTCGTCGAAGCCAGGCCGGGTCGTCCCCTCCGGCAGGAACCAGTAGGTCCCGGTCTGATAGGCGCCTACAGAGTCGTGGGCGCCGCGCTTGCCGTCGGCGGTGTTGATGTACATGGCACGCTCCGCCAGTATGCCTGCCCCCTCCAGCGAGGTGACCACGGTAGAGACGTCCTGTTCCGGCAGGAAATCGTTGACGTGTATGGTGCCGCGCGAATTGCCCACCATAAAGAACTCGTAGGTACCCCCTATCCCCTCGGGCGTAAGGAAAGTAGCCCGCACGGTGGTCCCGGCATCGTTGGGGTTCATGACCAGCACCCACTCGTCGAAGCCGGTGCGGGTCGTTCCCTCCGGCAAGTACCATTCTGGCGCAGGGGTCGACAGCCCGATGGAGTCGTGGGCGCCGCGCTTTCCGTCGGCGGTGGCCATGTACATGGCACGTTCGGCGAAAACCGGGAGTATCTCGCCGCCGACCTCGGTAAGCGATTCCACCCGGGTGGATATCTCGGTATCGGGCACGTACTCGTTCACGTGTACGGTATAGCGGCTGGTGGCCCCGATCTCCACCGTGAACTCCTCGGCCACCCCTCCCCTCTCCAGGAACTGCACCTTGGTCTGGACGGGAATGCCGTTGGGGTTCTGGATCAGCACCCACTCGTCGAAGCCGAAATAGGTGGCCCCCTCGGGTAGGTACCATACCGGGCTTGGCGTCAGGATGCCGATAGAGTCGTGGGCGCCCCACTTGCCGTCCGGAGTACCGTACATATACATGGCGCGTTCGGCCATGATAGACGTGCCATCGATAGATGTCACCATGGTCGATACGTGCATCTCTGGAACCCAATCATTCACATGCACCGTGACCCGGGAGCCAGGCTGGGCGGGAATCAAGGGCCCCTCGACCTCGCCGGTGAGGGTCTGGAAAACCACCCTCACGTAAGCCACGTTGTCGCCGGGGTTCATGATCAAGACCCACTCGTCGAAGCCGATGCCGGTATAACCCTCGGGCATGTACCAGCTGTAGGTCTGGAACTCGTACACCACGCAGTCGCCGGCGTCGTTATACCAGGCCACGTTGTAGACCTCTATGCCGGAGATATCGTACAGGCCGGTGAAGTCATAGATGAAATACCCGTTCGCATCGCTCTGCAGCTCAACCATGACCGGGTCGCGGTAGGTGTTCATGGTTATCC
The DNA here is from genome assembly GCA_016931915.1 of Actinomycetota bacterium. GTDB lineage: Bacteria > Actinomycetota > Geothermincolia > Geothermincolales > RBG-13-55-18 > SURF-21. Next base: position 8,316 of record JAFGDU010000090.1, on the reverse strand, counting down.
TCACCAGCCTGTCGGGAGGTAGCTGCCCCTGCACGATGTTGGTGAAGGGGTCGGCGGTGGCGCTTATATCCTCCGTGATAATGGAGCGGTTAGTGCCCAGGACGCACGAAACCTGCTCGCCGGGGAGGATATCGTGATCCACGAACCAGGCGTCGAAGAAGCCGTCACCCGCCGTCCCAACGTTCTGGGTGGCGGAGCCGGCCTTCACGCCCACGGAAACGCCCGGATTGTAGAAGCCCATCACCTCGTCGTACTGTGGATAGACCACCAGAACGGGCCCGCTGCGGGCTACGTTCATCACCACGTTGTCGTTGCCGTCCGTGGAGAATACGTAGGCTTCATCGCCGTTGCGTATATTGGTACCTGAGAACGTAGCCGAATAATTCCCGCCCGAGGCGTCAACCCTCTCATGCGCAACTCCCGGCGGGATGTCCCCGTAATAGGTATTAGGTATCTTTATGTAAACGTCCACTATATTGCCGGACTGGGTATTGCCTGATACCCTGTCCGTGGAGATATTTATACCGCACGTAAGGTTACAGTTTACGTTTGCCTTAGCCATGTCCGCCAGGTCGGTGACGTCGATCTGGTCTCCCGATTGAATATCCTTGCCGGCATCGGCGAAGTCGGCATAGAACCACTTGTTGTTGTTGGTCGTGGTGTTAATGGTATGAACGATCGAACCCCCGTGCCAGAGATCGACCTTGACGCCGGCATTCGCGTGCGTGGTGAAGCCCTCGACCGTATCGTAGGGAAGGGCTACGCGCACGCCGGGTTGAACGCCGGCTGCCTCGAAGCCGGCCTCGTCCCCCTCGCAAGGCCAGGCAATATCGCTTTCTTCCAGGCGCTGGTGTGCTTCCTGTGGATCTTCGGGCAACCTGCCGAGCGGATCGGCTGCCGACACCCGCGCCCCTGACTCCGCCTCTTCCCCTGCCATCACCGCGACCGCAGAAGGCAGGAACAGCAGGAGAACCAGCAGGATAGACAAGAAAGGGGAGGAAGCCCTGGCTATATTTCTTTTCCCGGCATTACCCACGTTCATGCATACCCCCGGCCGCAACCGCTCTCTTATATCAATCAGGGCGGGTCGGTTATATAGACGAGGTGCCAGATGCCGTAATCCTTGCGCAGACGCATCTCGGCGGGTACGGTCTTACCGCTCTTTCCCACCACGACCCCGGTCAATACGCTCTCGCTCTCGCTCGGCCGGCTGGCCGAGTAGACCTCCATGTAGGCAAAGCGCCCCTCGGCCACCTTGGTGAGGAAGGGCTGCAGTTCGGCTATCTCACGCCCGAGGTCCTCCTCGAAGCTCTCGGGGACCATGTAGTTGGTGCCGCCGGACAGATCGCCCGAAAGCTGGTTGATGGCCGCGATCCTCCACATCCCGTTCGCGTACTTCATAACGAAGGTACCGTTGCTGGTGCCGCCGTCGGTGGTGAGGGTGAAATATATGTAGGAGCTGTTGGTATCCCCCACCGGCCGCACGTCGGCCCTGGTCACCTCGAGGCGGTTCACCCTGCCCTCCGCCACGGCGCGGAAGAAGTTCTGGTGCCTCTGGGTCTCGGTCACGTAGCGCTGATCGGGAGTGGTGTAGGAGAAATCCTCGCCGGTCTGATAATCGACCGCCTCGACGTCGGTGTCCGCGGAATCGACCTCGCCCTCGGCCGCGCTATCATCGGCGGCATCCGGCCCCTGCTCCGAGGTGGTCTCCTCCAGCTGAGACTCGAAGGATTCGCCTTCCACGTTCACCACGGCGGTATTGTTGTCTCCCCCGTCATCCACGATACTCCAGGCCGCGAAGGCTACTCCTCCCGCGCACAGCAGTAAAACAGTGAGGATGATGACTACTTTTCGCAATCCCGATCGCCTTTCTCACGGTCTCCATTATCAATGTCACTAAAATATAGCATAGCAGCATGAGCTGCATATTGATTTATATCGTCATCCATGTCTCTTGTGATTAGCCCGGACGCCGAGGCCCCGGGGACTTCCTCTATTTCCAATATTTGCGAACCGTGGCGTTTTGTCCTTCATGCCGACTGTGACGGATACTACCTGACCGGGGGTTCCTTAAACGCCGCCAGCGCTCGCGGTGGACGCCCTTCTTCGCTGCGCCGATGCAGAAGTAATGACCGTAAGCGCAGCTCCTGGCTCACCCTGCAGCCGGGTGCTGGGGCTGTAAGGGCCGCTGAGTGGAGAATTGCTCCCTTTACTTAAGGTCCTCCCGAATCGTATCGACGGCGGATCACTGCCCGTTCGCATCCTCCTGCTCCTCCACCCCGCCGCTGTCCTTCAACGAGGCAAGCAAAGTCTTGGCCTCGTCGCCTTCATGTGGTGGAACCACAATGCGTGCCATCCCGATGGGGCCGGCATAGACAGGTGCCGGCAGATCCGCCCACTCCTCGGCGTGAAAACCCTCCTCCAGCAGGATGCGCATGACCAGCTCAGCCTCGATGCGGTTCCCAGCGAAGACAACCGTCCGATCGCCGGGTCTCTTGCGGAAAAAGTCTAATAGCCTCATATGTAGAGTCTAGCTGAAATCGTCTCGCGATGCGTTGACTACTAGCACAGGGTCTGGCATTGCTTTTTGCGCTGTAGTTGCATAACGACAAAGCGTGACCCCCTGATCTTGAAAACGGAGGGCTGACTCCCGGTTTGCGGACCCCGGTTTGCATTGAGGCCTGACCCTCAACGTTGAAAATGGAGGGCTGACCCCCGGTTTACAGGGCTTTTTCTTCGGAGAGCTCCATCATCTTCTGCATCTCGCGCTCGAGGAGGGGCGGCAGACCTTCTATCTTGACGTTGAGGAAGCCGCGCACGATGGTCGAGGTAGCCTCCTCCTCGCTCAGGCCGCGGGCCATGAGATATTCCACCTCTTCCTGGGCGATCTTGCCCACCGCCGCCTCGTGGGACATATCCACGTCGGGATCGCTGCCCTCGAGCTCCGGAACCGCCAGGATGGTGCCGCCCTTTTCCAGTATCAGCCCGTTGCACTCGAGGTGCGCCCTTATCCCCGCGACCTCTCCCTTGAGGTGGCCGCGGGCCACGATATCGCCGCCCCTGGTGATGGCGCGGGAGATTATCTCGGCGTTGCATCCCGGGGCGCTGAGAACGACCCGGCCTCCCACGTCCAGCTCGCTCCCTGGCTGGGCCACCAGAATGGAGTTGAAGCGCGCCGTGGCACCTTCGCCGATGAGGCGGGCGGTAGGATAGGTCTGGAGGCTGCGCACCTCCTCCATGGCGATGTAGTTGGACATGAACACCCCGCCCTCCTCGACCACAACGGCGCTGCGCGGCCTCACGTCCATGCCCTCCGCCCAGTTGTGCACCATGGTGAAGGTTATCTTGGCGTTTTTCTTGATGTAGAACTCGGAGACACCCAGGTGCAGCCCCATCTCTATCTCGTGCTTGCTGGCACACCCGGTGATGATGTGCAGTTCCGATCCCTCCTCGGCGATGATTATGTTATGCACCCTCTGCACGAAGCGCGGCTCGCGGATATACAGGCAGGCTTGCAGTGGGTAGATGGTACGCGAGCCGGGCATGGCGCGCATGAAGTAACCCTCATAGGGGCTGAGCTCCACGTCGGCCGTATACTTGTCTGTATCCACCGCGACGGCGTTCCAGTAGTAATCCCACAGCCAGTCGTACTTCTCCAGCGCTTCCCTACTGCCGAGTATCTCCAGCCCCTTCTCGAGGGCCTTGCTGTGAACCACGCTGCCGTCGATCTGGACGAAGGAGCCTGAACGTTCCTTGCCACTTTTTTCCACTCCGGCCCGGGCCAGCTCCTCTTCCTCCAGGTCTCCGAGCTCCGCCAGGGACTCGACGTACGCGCACTCGCCGGCCTCGCCCGTATACTCGCACAGATCGAGGTCGCTGCCGTAAAGGGCCGGCTTCTCCGCGGCCGCCCTCGCCCTCTCCCTGATATCCTCTAGCGCGTGCATGTCGCACACTCCTCGAAGCCGTAACTGCGGATGCCCTCCAGCTGCTCCCTGGGGTTGCCGGAACAGACGATGGAGCCCTCGCATAGCACGTGGCCGTAGTCCGCTTCCACGTAGTCCAGTATGTATCCAGTGTGGGTGATGATCAGGCCGCTCTTCATGCGCTTCCTTACCAGGTCCTTCTGCAACAACTTGCGGATGGCCCGGCCGACAAGTTGCAGGTTTTCCATGTCCACCCCTGACTCCGGTTCGTCCAGCAGCACCATGTCCGGACTCTGGGCCCTCAGCTGCAGGAGCTCAGAGCGCTTGATCTCGCCGCCCGAGAACCCGTAGTTCACATCACGGTCCAGGAACATATCCAGGTTCATGTCGTCGGCTAGGGCCTTCACGTCGAGGTCATCCCCGGAGCAGATATTCACCATCTGCTGCAGGGAAACGCCCCTCACCGTCGGCGGCCTCTGGAACATGATCCCCATGCCCAGCCTCGCCCTTCCGTCCGGCGGGAGAGTGGTGATATCCTCACCGTTGAAGATGATGTGGCCGCGCGTTACCCGGTAGCGCGGAAAGCCCATGAGCGCCATGAGCAGCGTGGTTTTCCCCGAGCCGTTGGGCCCGAAGAGAACGTGCGTCTCCCCGGATCTGATCTTCAGATCGATGCTGTTCAGTATCTCCCTGCCCTCCACTGCGACTGCGAGACCCTGGAGCTCCAGCATCTCCTCACGCTCCTCGCTCCGATCGTCCACGCGATCACCTCCGCTATCTTCGGTGTTATATATCCCTGCTGTTTCTCTTGATTTTACCCCAGGGCAACACGCTTAGACGATGGGGTATGTGAATTCCGGCTTCCGGGCGGGAAGCCAGGTTTCCCATTCCTTCTACAACGAGGTAGCAGCAGGCCGCAGCGGTGATGTAAAAGGCTGCTTGAGCCGATAGTATCGATCCCGGTGAGCAGGGAGAAAAACGGTATCAGGAATAGGCCTGGTATGAGGTTCCGCGTTGCCGCATTCAGTACTAGGCTGTTTTTTTCTTTGCCTCGTACATCCGCAAAGCGCATTGCAGGGCCAAGTAGAACTGCGGATGGTTGTTGCAAGTTATAAACGGACATTCCTTGCAGCTAATTTCGTTCTGCATCAGGCACAACGTCCGCCGCCCCCCTTTTTTGCCGGTTGCTCGGCCACATCCTCTTCTTCCACGGCTAAGCGTGATAGACCTTTTTTACCCGGGGTCAGTATCCTGCCTGCACACCCGGGGAGACCCCGACGGGCAGAGCCCATGCCCGGGACCGCCTACAAGCATTAGATCCCTTGCAGCCATCTCGAGTTCCCCACAGGGATGGAAGCGGAGTCTGTTTATTCGGCAGCCATCTAGGCAAGAATAGATGCAGCGACGCTGTAATAGGTAAAGCAAGAAGCAAGGGGGAAGAGATGTTGAAAAGGCTGATGGTCGTAATTGCCCTTCTCGCCCTGCTGGCGGCGTTCTACGCGGGCTGCGGCGGAGACGGCGATACGGTGACCGAGCCCGTCGAGAACGGTGTCAACGGCGACGAAGCAGTGATCGATGAGCCCATGGACAGCGGGATGACGTTTACCCTGGCCGAGCTGGGGGAGTTCGACGGCATGGATGGAAGGCCAGCCTACGTGGCGGTCGATGGGGTGGTGTACGATATAACCGACAGCGCCTTGTGGCCTGAAGGTGATCACAGCCCTTGCGGCCTCGATGCCATAGCCGGGCGCGACCTCAGCGAGGTGATAGGGGAATCCCCACACGGCCGGGACATCTTCGCCGAGAACGGCATACCGGTGGTGGGCACGCTCGAAGAATAGACCCCATACCGAGCGAGGAAGCGAGGTGCGGATATTGTCGCCGTTCCCCGGGACAGCCTAGAAGATCTCCCGGCCGGAGGCTTGTCTTGTCAGCAAAACGGGGACTACCTCCCGGCCGGAGGCTTGTCTTCCCCGGGCAGGGTGATGTTTATCTGATATGAGCGGGTCTGCTCCTCTTTCTTTATCCCGCCGATGATGACGTCGAGCATGAGGTCCACGAAGTCCTCGAGTTCCTCGCTCCTCCCCTTGAGGTGCCAGCGGAAGAAGATGTGTTCTATAGTCCCCAGGATCATGGATCGCACCAGGTACGGATCGATGTCATCCCTGAACTCCCCCGAAGACATACCCTCCTCGATGGCGTCGAGGATGAATCCGGCTGCTTTCTGCACCTCTCTGTAACCATCGGCTTCCATGAACTTACGGTTGTGCTTCAAGTCGAGGAGCACCAGTGACGAGTAGTCCGGGTTGTCTCTATACAGATTGAAGTAGCCGCAGGCGATAGCCCGGATCTTGTTCTCGGCACCCTTAATATATGCTTTCATGGACTCCAGGAACTGCACGGCCTGGCTGGTTATCTCTCCGGGGATGGCGAAGAGCAGGTCCTCCTTGCTGCCGAAATATTCGTAGATGGTGGCCTCGGAGACGCCGGCGGAGCGGGCTATCTCGGAGATGGTGGCGTTGTAGTATCCCTTCTCCCCGAATACCTGCAGGGCGGATTCAATGATACTCGTGAATTTGTCCTTTGTTTTATAGTCATTCCCCATAATAACACCATATTTCATAGACTTACTTTGAAATTGACAAATATATTGTAATTTATCTATACTGATTAGGCAAGATTTTAAAATCCTATTATTGGAGGGGAGTGCAATGATACGTACCGTCGACGAGTATCACGAGAGCCTCAAAGCCATGAAATCCAACATCTATATGGGGGGAGAAGTGCTGGGGAGGGAAGACCTCCCGGGCACGGACATCATGGACCTGACCATCGAGCTGTCCCACGCCAAAGAAGTACAGCACCTGACCACCGCCAAGTCGCACCTCAGCGGCGAGACGGTAAGCCGCTTCTGCCACATCCACCAGAGCGTTGAGGACCTGCTCAACAAGCAGGAGATGACGCGCATGGCCTGCCGCCTTCTGGGTGGCTGCATCGCCCGCTGCATGGGCACCGACGCCATGAACGCGCTTTCCGTGATAACCTACCAGTGCGACCAGGCCCACGGCACCGAATACCACCAGCGCTTCCTTGAATACCTGAAGTTGTGGCAGGAAAAGGACGTGATCGGCTGCTGCGCCCAGTCCGACGTCAAGGGCCATCGCAAGCGCAGGCCGCATCAGCAGACCGACCCGGACCTCTACATGCGCGTGGTGGAAAGGCGCAAGGACGGCATAGTGGTGCGGGGAGCAAAGGCGCACAACTCATTCGCGCCCCTGGCAGACGAGATCATCGCCATCCCAACGCGCTTCCTGACTCCCGAGGAGGGAGACTGGGCGGTGGCCATCGCGGTTCCGGGAGACTGGCCGGGCGTGAAGCTGGTATGCCGTGGCGCCAGGTATCGCGACCGCGTCCCCGAGCTGTCGACAGCCCTGTCCGGCAAGGGCGAGATAGAGTCCCTCACCATCTTCGACGACGTTTTCGTCCCCTGGGAAAGGGTGTTCCTGAACGGAGAGACGGAGTTCGGCGGCCAGCTGGCGCTGCTCTTCGCACTCTACCACCGCCACTCCTACACCGGCTGCAAGCCCGCCATGTCGGACGTGATCATGGGCACCACGGCCCTGGCGGCCGAGTACAACGGCATCGAGAGGGAGAGCCACGTGCGCCACAGGCTGGCTGAGCTCATCAGCGTGGCCGAGCTGGTTTACGGCTGCGGTATAGCCGCCTCGGTGAAATCCACGAAGTCTCCCTCGGGTACGCAGATACCGGACGTTGTCTTCTGCAACGTGGCCCGCAAGCACGCGGGCGTCAACCTCTACCACGAGTACGACGTCCTGGCCGAGATAGCCGGCGGCCTGCCCGCAACCCTTCCCTACAGCGACGAGTTCGTCAGCGACGAAGTAGGCGAGCTGGTGAAGAAATATATCATGCGTGCCGACGGGGTCAGTCCGGAGGACGTTTACAAGTGCTTCGCGTGGATCAGCGACTTCTCGTGCTCCTCTATGGCAGGTGTCCTGCAGTATGCGGGCGTGCACGGGGGCGGCTCCCCCATCATGGAGGACATCGCCATCCTGGGCACCTACGATATGGAGGAGAAGAAAAACATCGCCAAGAACCTGGCCGGCATAGAAGTCAAGGAGTGAGGACCGCCGGTTAAAACCAGATAGCAAGGACTTAACGGGGCGCGGGGATCCGCGCCCCTTTCACATCACCCCGGGATCAGGCCCGTCGCGTGCACGAACAGTGTTTCGATCGAGTACGAAGGAGAGGCTGGCGCTCTCGCATCCAAACCGGGGTATTACATAAGGGGATCGCTTCGCTGCGCTCGCGATGACGGAGGGAGCCGCACGCGGTACGTCGTTGCTGTCATTGCGAGGAGGAGTCACAGGCGACG
>JAFGDU010000089.1 GCA_016931915.1 Actinomycetota bacterium | reverse complement strand
CTGGGCCGCGTCTTCGACGGCACCGGACGCCCCAAGGACGATGGCCCGGAGATTCTGCCCGACAAGCGGCTGAACATCAACGGCAACCCCATCAACCCCTTCGCACGCGACTTCCCCACGGACTTTATCCAGACCGGGATCTCGTCCATCGACGGGCTCAACCCCCTGGTGCGCGGCCAGAAACTCCCCATATTCTCCGGAGCGGGCCTTCCCCATAACCGCATCGCGGCGCAGATAGCGCGCCAGTCGGGGGTGCTGGGCGAGACCGAGGACTTCGCGGTGGTCTTCGCGACCATGGGCATCACCTTCGAGGAGGCGGACTTCTTCATCCGCGAGTTCCGCACCCAGGCCGCCCTGGAGCGGGCCGTGCTCTTCATCAACCTCGCCGACGACCCGGCCATCGAGCGTATCGCCACGCCTCGCATGGCGCTCACCGCCGCGGAGTACCTGGCCTTCGAGGAGGACATGCAGGTGCTGGTCCTGCTCACCGACATGACCTACTATTGCGAGGCGCTGCGCGAGATATCGGCGGCCCGCAAGGAGGTGCCGGGGCGCCGTGGCTACCCGGGATATCTCTACACTGACCTAGCCAGCATCTATGAGCGGGCAGGGAGGATCAAGGGCTCCAAGGGCTCCATCACCCAGATACCGGTGCTCTCCATGCCCGACGATGACAAGACCCATCCCATCCCTGACCTCACCGGTTATATCACCGAGGGACAGATCATCCTCTCGCGCGAGCTTCAGCGACGAGGCATCTACCCGCCGGTAGACGTCCTGCCCTCCCTCTCCCGTCTCAAGGAGAAGGGCATCGGCGAGGGCAAGACCCGGGAGGACCACTCCGGCCTGTCCAACCAGCTCTTCTCCGCGTACGCCAGGGGCAAGGAGGCGAGGGAGCTCTCCATCATCCTGGGGGAGGCCGCCCTGTCCGAGGAGGACAAGCTGTTTGTGAAGTTCTCGGATGCCTTCGAGGAACGCTTTATACGGCAGGAAGAGTACGAAAACCGCAGTATCGAGGAGACCCTGGCCATCGGCTGGGACCTGCTCAGGATACTTCCGCGCTCCGAGCTGAAGAGGGTCAAAGAGGAGCAGATAAAGAAATATATGGAAGCGGGGGTGAGCGGTTAATTGGCGCGCATCAACGTCAACCCCAACCGCATGGAGCTGCTCAAGCTCCGCCGTCGCACGGCCATCGCCAAGCGCGGGCACAAGCTACTCAAGGACAAGCTGGACGAGCTCATGAAGCAGTTCCTGGGCCTGATCAAGGAGAGCGGGAACCTGCGGGACGACATCGAGTTGAAACTGGACGAGGCCTTCACCATCTTCTCCATCGCCCGTTCGGAGGTGCTCGCCGAGGAGATCGAGGAAGCCCTCGCGGCCCCCACTGCAGAACTGGATGTAGAGGTGGGGGAGAGGCATATCATGGGCGTCAAGGCCCCGCGCCTGAACGTGGTCTACAGCGGCTCCTACGACTGTTACAGCCTCTCCACGACGCCCCTGGCCCTGGACGTCGCGCTGCAGTCCTACCGCGACCTCATGCCTTCGCTCATGGAACTCGCCGAGATGGAGAACGACATCCGCCTGCTGGCCATAGAGATAGAGAAGACGAGGCGGCGGGTAAACGCCCTGGAGTACGTGCTAATCCCATCCCTGGAGGAGACGGTGGTTTATATAACCATGAAACTCGACGAGATGGAGCGCTCCTACCGCACCCAGCTGATGAAGATTAAGTCCATGCAGGAGGAGGCTGCCCGGGCCGCCGCCGGGTAGGTTCTTTACTGGCCCGAGCCCGGTGATAACGGTCTTCGCTCCTGTCCGCAGGTTGCATATCCGGAACCTGATCTTCCTGTCTTTCAGACTGCTCCCAATGTCGCTTCAGACCGATCCCCGGTTCTCGGGCTGGTGGCAGCGCAGATGGAAGCATGGTTTATCCGGCGAGCCAGGGCAGCGCTTATTATACTGGCTATACCCGGAGGTTGTTCCGCTATCCCTTACGGATGAATATACTCGGTTCTTTTCTGCTTTTCGCAGCCGGGGCCTGGGGGTAACGATCTTCGCTCCTGTAGGGTTGGTGTGCCTGGGCCTGGGGGTAACGATCTTCGCTCCTGTCCGCAGGCTGCATATCCAGACTAAGACATACTCTCGTACATGCTGCTCCCAATGTCGCTTCAGATCGACCCCACAGTTCCCAGGCAGTGTTTTCTAAGCTTAACGACACCCGGGACGAGATCATATTCTCCCGGCTTCCATGAATGCACAGGCGCTCCCAATGTCGCTTAAGATCGACCCCACAGTTCCCCGGGCTGGTGGTAGCGCAGATGAAAGCATGGCTTAACCGGCGAGACCGGGCACTGTTTAATATACGGGCAATACCCGATCGTAATATAGCTATCAGTTACGGGTAAGAATATCCGGTTCTCTTTATCACTTGCTGCTCGCAATGTCGCTTCAGACCGACTCCGTCGCTCCAGGGCTGGGTTTTATCATCAACCAACCAGGCGGCCCGGGTAGCGCTTATTATACGGGCTATACCCGGAGGTTGTTCCGCTATCCCTTACGGATGAATATACTCGGTTCTATTTACCCTTTTAGTTGCCTCTTATTGGATTGAGAATGTAGTTCTCGGACTGGTGGCAACGCAGAAGGAAACCGGACTTAACCGGCGAGCCCGGGCAGCGCTTATTATACGGGCTATACCCGGTCATGATATGGCTATCGATTACGGGTGAACATATCTGATCCCTTCTCCTGGCGGCTTCTTCAACAGCCCATGTAACCGACGGACTCGATATGAGATATACTTTTTAATAGGCAAAGGCTTTTCTCCAAGGTGGTTCAGGAAGTGTTCAAAGAATTATCCGGCTCTATATCGGCACACCTCGACGACCTGGTCGAGGAGATGCAGGCCGCCTTCGAGAAGAATCTACCTACCTATGCGGGTCTCTCTCCCGATGCCAAAAAGGACATCCGCGAGCTGATAAAGAAGCTCGCCTTAAGAACGACTGAGTTCATGGCCGGGGAGGGGGCCGACCACCAGGATCTCTACGCTTTCGCCCGTATGATGGGCAGGAACCGCTCGTTGCAGAGCATACCCTTCACCGACCTGGTGCGCGCTATCTTCCTGGTCGAGTCCGTGATCTGGGACCGCGTGGTCCCGGAGATTAAGGATATGGACCTGGAACCCGCGGATCTGAAGAGGATGCTGGATATCCAGAGCGAGCTCAACTCGAATCTCATCGCCGCGCTTTCGGCCGCCTATGCCGAGACAAAGGATGAGATGATCAACCGGCAGCTGCGCGAACTGCACGGACTGCTGGAGGTGGGCAGGACCATAGCCTCGACCATGGACCTGGAAAGTGTCTTCCTGCAGATCCTCGAGGTGGCATCGGGTATTATGCAGACTCCCATGGGAGCGGTATACCTGCTGGAGGAGGATGGAGAGGAGCTGCGCCTGGTCTCGCAGCTCGGGCTGAGCCAGCCGTGGACAAGGGGGCGTCATATCCACCTTGCCCGGTCTCTCCTAGCCCAGGCCATGGAGGAGAAGGCTCCAACCGCCGCGGTGGATATGCGCCTGCGCGGTTTGAACCTGCCCACACCTGCGAGGGGAGGAAAGGTGCGCTCCGTATTGTCGTGCCCCATCCTGAGGTTCGAGGAGCCCATCGGAGGATTGGAGTTATACGATGTGGAGCCCCGCACGTATAACCGCCTGGACATGGCATTGCTGGCCGCCTTCGCTCCCCAGGCCGGGGTGGCTATCGAGAACGCCAGGCTCTTCGAACTTGAGAGGAGGCGCAGGCGCCAGACGGTGGAACTGAAGGAGCTGGCCGAGGCGATAGGCAGTGCCATGTCATTCAAGCAGGCCATGGGCATCCTGGTGCGCAGCCTGGTGATGATCATGGGTGCGGACAAGTGCCTCCTTTTCTTTTACGATCAGAAAGCCGGCAGGCTGGAGTTCGCGCGCGGATACGGATTGACATCCGCAATGTGCAAATATCTGCAGAATAGGAGCTGGAACCTGGATGACCTAGACGAGGCCACAAGCCTGGCCATAAATGACCAACAGGTGATAACCACCGAGGATGCGAGAAGCGACCCCAGGATAAATGCGGAATATGCGCGTTTCCTCAAAGTGCGGGCATGTATAATAGCGCCCCTCATCTACGGCGGAAAGGTCAGCGGTGTTCTGGCCATAGGCAGCAACACCAAGACACGCCTCTTCGAAGAGGAGGATCCTGAGATGATAGCGGCGGTCTTGGACCAGGTGACCATCGCCATCGAACAGGTGAGGCTGCGGGAACGCATCCGCGAGCGGGAACGGAGGCTGCAGGAGCTGGAGGCCAGCGAGCGCGTATTCATCGAGAGGGAGCGTAGCGAGGCTATCATATCCGCCAACCCCGAGGCCATCTTCCTGGTGGATCGGGGCCGTAATATCATCGTCTTCAACCCGGCGGCCGCCGAGCTCTTCGGATGGCGGGAGGAGGAGGCTGTCGGCAGGCACTTACACGAGGTGCTTTATGGAGAAGAGGAGCCCCCGCAGAGCGCCTGTTCGCGAGACGACTGCCCGATCGATGCCGCCTTCCGCGGGGAAAATTCGGAGCTCAAAGAGATGGAGTACGAGCGCCGGGACGGGAGCCGGGTCTGGATCAGCGGATCGTTCTCCGTATTGCGCAACAGGAAGCGCCAGATACAGAATGTGGTCTGTGTATTCAGGGATATAAGCGAACAGAAAAGGCTGCAGCACCTGGCCCTGGTGGACAAGGAACTGGACATCGCCTCCCATATTCAAGGCGCCCTCCTGCCTGATGGTCCTTTGGAGAACGGCAAGGTAAGGGTAATCGCACACCAGGAACAGGCGCGCATAGTGGGAGGGGACTGGTACGATTTCTGGGAGGAGGACAACCGCCTGAGACTGGTCATCGGCGATGCGGCCGGGAGCGGTATCCCCGCGGCGCTCCTCGCTACGCTGGCCATGAGCGCCATCCGGGCGGAGGCAAAATACGATACCGATGCCCTGGGGGTGGTAACCAAGGCCAACCGGGCAATCGTGCCCCACCGCCTGGAGGACCGCTTCATAACCATCTTCTACAGCGAGCTGGATCTCGATACCCTTAAGCTCCACTACGTAAATGCCGGGCACAACGACCCCGTGCTCATACGCGGGGGCAGCGAGCTCATCACCCTTGGCTCCAGCAAGCGCATTGTCCTGGGTGCCTTCGAGGATCCCGAGCTCGAGGAAGAGGAGATCCAACTGGAACCCGGAGACCGTATGTTTTTCTTCACCGACGGGGTCATAGAGTGCCGGGATTCCCGTCGCCGCATGTACGGAGAGAACCGTTTGAGGCGATATCTCAGAAACGCCGGCTCGAGGGCTCCAAAGGCTTTCGTAAGCGGGCTGGTGGATTCGCTCAAGGGGTTCAGCGGCGGGAAGATGGGGGACGATTTCACCATCCTGCTGTGCGACTTGAAGAAACGCTAAGTTGCCCTGGACAAGGGGTACGGTCCTCGCTCCTGAAGGTGTTATGTTCCCGAGCCCGGGGGTAACGGTCCTCGAGCCAGGTCTATATACGGCCCGGCGACAAAGATGGTCGTCGTCGCAAGCTCCTCCGAGCACCTTGCTCGCCGGACAGGTTGTTGCCAAGACGAAAGGGTACTCGATGCCCGTTATCTCCGGTTCTCGGGAAGTGGTTTCTAAGCTTAACGATACCCGGCTTGGTCTCATGCCCATTAACCGCTTTTATGCACGCTTCTTTGCTTCGGACCGACCCCTGGTTCTCTGCGGGGTTGCTCAGACGGATGGGGTTCACCAGAGGACGTGGCAGCGCAGATCACGGGTGCCAGGCCCCCACATTCGGAAATGTGGAGGCGCTGGGACACCGCCGCACCGCCCTTCGGGCGGCACTGTCGCTTTCGCGATACAAACCATCGTACTGTATCGATCAGACGTATGTGGTTAATGAGCGTATGTGGCAGCGTAGATGGTGTCGCTTCGGGATGACCCCAGTGTACGGTTTCTTTCCCTGGCATGAAATGCGCGTCTTTTACCATATATAATGGATGCCGGTGGTCGTCCGGTATTAGGGAAAGGTAACGCCAGGGATGGAGAAAGGCGATATATCACCGCAGAAGGTCAGGGATTTCGTTGCCGACTGGCCGGTATACGCCCGGGACAAGGATAATCCACTGTGGATGCAGGCGGACGAACTGAAAGCCATGCAGGAACACAACCTGCGCAGGCAGCTGGATTTGGTGGCGGCATTCAGCCCCTATTACCGTGAGGTCTTCAGGCGCGAGAACTTGGCGATAGAGGGTATCCACAGGCTGGAAGACCTGGTGCGCATCCCGGTGACTTCCAAGGAATCCTATCTCACGAACCCTCTCGCGTTCCTGCTGGTGGTGGACCCGCCAGATCCCCTGGACGTGACCTACGAGATCACCTATACGTCGGGAACCACTACCGGCGCACCTGCCCCCTTTTTCAATGCCGCCTACGATATGTACAACATAAGCCTGCAGCTGCGGCGCATGGCCGAGATAAGCTGGATGACCCCCGAGGATACCGTGGTCAACCTCTTTCCTTACGGCAGCCTGCCCCATATCGGTTTCTACCGCACCATACATTTCGCTTCCACGGTGGGTATGAAGCTGGTTAACGCACTGGTGGGCAAGGACGTGCCCGGCTTCCCCCTGCATCGTTCTCTGGACGAGGCGCTGGAGCTCGTGCGGATACACAAGGCGAGCGTGCTGGCGGGTACGGGACACTATGAGCGCCGGCTCATCCTGCGCGGAGAGCAGACAGGCGCCGACCTTTCGTCGCTGCGTACCCTCATGGCCCTTGGGGATACCGCGCCCGAGGGTATGCGCGACGAGATGAGGGAACATCTCGGTGGATCGGCGGCGGAGGTGTTCGTCAACAACGGCTATATACTCACCGAATGCCAGGGCCCCTTCGTGGAATGCTGCGAGTTCGGGGGCAACCATAACCCGGCACCCGATATCTACCATATAGAGATCCTGGACCCGGACAGCCTGCGGCCCCTTCCCGACGGTGAAGTGGGCCTGCTCGCCGTCACCCATATAGACCGCAGGGGCACGGTGCTGCTGCGCTACGTGGTGGGCGACCTGGCGGCACGCGAGAGCGGAACCTGCCCGTACTGCGGGCGCAGCGGCAGCCGGCTCGTGGTGCGTATGGGCTCTACCTATGCCGTGCGCGCTGAAGAGGTCATCCGCGTCGACGGTAAGCTGGTCAACCCGGAGGCGGTGAGGAACCAGCTTGCAGGGGTCAGGGGTATGGTCGAATACCAGCTGGTGGTGGAGAAGGAGGAGCCGGATAATCGCTTCAGCCCCGACCGCCTCATCATCCGCATGTCCGTGGCGGGGAGGATGCGCCAGGACCTGGAGGAAGAGGTTGTAGCCCGCGTACGCGAGGCCACGGGCATAGAGCCCAAGGTCGAATTCGTGCAATCTCCGGAGATCTACGATCCCACCCTGGCCTTGAAGGCCACCCGCTTCATCGATAAACGCTGAGCTGCCTTAAGGTCGCGAAGCATGAGGAATGCATGACGGCTGTTGCCGCAGGGTCAGTCAGTCCATTCCTTGCGCGAGGGTGAAGGCCGTGGATATCGGACATACGGCCTGGCCGCCCCGTGCCGACCGGATCCTACTTGGAGGACTCGGGATCCGTATCCTTCCGTATCTCCTTGTCCAGGACGTCCCGGTCGCCCTCGCTCATTCCGGCCAGGTACCGCACCAGCTTCTTCCGGGACTCGATATCGTACTGGGTGGTGATAGCGATCTGCTCCATGATGGGAGAACCGCCGCCGTGGTAGTTCCCGACATTGGCGATCCCGCCCGTCGCCGAGCAGAGCATGTCGCCGAGATACCTCCAGAACTGTGCCTGGTCCTCGACGGGGATGTCCGGATTGCGCTTGGTATATTTATCCAGTAGCTCGCCGATCTCCGGATTGGCGAAGTCCTTCTCGTGCGGGAAGGTGGCGACGACGCCGCCCGAGATATCGCAGAGGATCTCCGCCTCACGCCACACCGCCTCGCCGGTCAGGCAGCGGCCGACGTTGCAGTAGATCGAGTTCGGGATGTAGGAACCCGGCCCGTAGGGCATGAACCCGACGCCCGGGATATACACCTCGGGTTTTCCCAGGTCCGATGCCGTGTATCCCGCCGCGTACCCGAGCTCGCCGGTGAGGATGATCTCCGCCAGTTTCTCCCGCACGTGAGACGTCTTGTGGATGTTGTTCATCTCCGCCGCCAGGGCCGCCGTGCCCAGGATGACGTCGCCGATGGCCGGCTTGCATCCCGAATAGGAGTGGCGGTGGAAGAGCGCGAAGAGGAGGGCCAGGACCCCGCCGTGCAGGTGTTCGCCGGCCAGGAAGACCCTGTCCCAGGGTACGAAACAGTCCTCGAAGATGATGTAGGAGTCTGTAGCGCCGGGGACAAAGCCCCGCTTGTAGACCTCCCTCGGGCGCAGGTTGTGGATGGTTACCACCTGTTTCATACCTTCCCAGTCACCCGGGACCGCGAAGGCGACGGCGTAATCCGAGTCCTCTTTGCGCAGGGCGCGGGTAGGCACTACCAGGACCTCGTCGGCTACCGATGCTTCCGAGATATGGAGCTTGCATCCATCGACCACGATGCCGTCCGCGAGCCTTTCCTTGATGCGGACGTAAGCGCCGGGGTTCGGCTGGTCGGCCGGCCTGAGCATGCGGTCTCCCTTTACGTCCGTCTGGGCGCAGCAGCCGACCAGGTCCTCGTCCT
Source organism: Actinomycetota bacterium (assembly GCA_016931915.1). GTDB lineage: Bacteria > Actinomycetota > Geothermincolia > Geothermincolales > RBG-13-55-18 > SURF-21. The sequence goes on along the minus strand of JAFGDU010000089.1, from coordinate 10,054 downwards.
GGAAACGTATGAGCCATTTCTTGAAGTTCTCGTGGTACTCGGTGGCGCCGTCGTTCGCCTTGTCTGCCTCGTAGGATACGTTGTAGATGGCGTTGGTCGCATCGATGCCCATGCAGCGCTGGATACATCCCCCGACCTTCTGGCAGAGGAAGCGGGTCATATCCTGCTTCTTATGCAGATCGTCGGTGTTCTGATGGATATGGGTGAAGCGGTTGATCTTATTTCCGGTGAGATGGGATATCGCGGTCATGAGGCCTTCGTTTTCCGGCTTATTTGCCTCGTCAAAGGTCGTCCCGATAACGTTGATGCAATCCATCTGGAGCTCGCTGTCTCGGTCGATCAGCTCACCGTCGAAATAGATGTTCCGCCTCATCTTCGACAGGCCCTTGATATATTCTTCCTTGGTTCTCATGGTCTTGCTCCTCCCTTTACTAATGAGCGATATCCACTATCCGAGATCTCCAGCATGCACGCATTGATATTATAGGACTACCCTCCTCGCGGCAGATTGAAACTACGAGCTAGCAACCACCCTTCTTCGTTTGTCGCAATCGGCTTTTTACTCGCACCCTTGCCGTCGATCACGCCACTATACATTGTAAGACATACACCGCCGCCTGGACTTTGATATCTTACGGGGCGGTCACCATAGATATTCGGCTCCCCTGCGAGGGTAACGATATCCGTCATTCGCCGGTATGCCCGTCATCGAGATAGTCCTGACTATCCCCTGTATCTTTTCAGATGGAGGACCTCTGCATGTTTTCGGGCAGCAGGTGGGGATTCAGGGTCTCCTGCAGGTCTCCGGCGGGGTCGAATATGAGTACGGGCACGCGCGCTTCGGCATCGTCGGCCGACCAGTCCGCACAGGAGAATACGGGCACGCGCCCGGAAGCGTAGGCGGGATCATAAAGCAGGGTGTCCGAGACCTGGTCGAGGCGCAGGCGACCGAAGGCCGCGGCGAGCGAGAGGAAAGCCACGCCCCTGGAGTAGTAGGCAAGGGACTGGTCATAGGCGTACTCCGGCAGAAAGGGGCCGCGCATAGCTCCGTGCCGTTCTTCCCTGCCGGGGTTGTAGGCGCAAACGTCCCAGAATCCTCCGTTCTTCCTGGTGGCGTAGTAATATTCCAGGTCCCAGTAGCGGGTGAGGCGGCCCTCTTGGCCAGATTGCCAGCCGGGGACACCCAGCCAGAAGCCGAGGGCGTCCCGCCACAGGTTCTGGGAAACCCACTCGTTCTCGTTATCCACGCTGGTGTGCACGGAACCGAACCTGCGCATGGTCTGTGAGGTGGTGGTGGCCAGGTCCTGCTTGAACCTGGCGATGTTGGAGGCGGTGAGCGCGGGATCCAGCCCGGCCGCGAGGAGGTAGAGCAGGCCGTTGGATGCATATATCGAGTAGGCCTCGCGCTCTTTCTGGGAAACCGAGGGGTCGGAGTTTACGGCGAAATGGTCTCCAAGCCAGAGCTTCTCCTCCAGCGTGCGGTTGATGAGCCCCACCCTCTCCTCGCAGGCTGCGATGAAGTCCATGTCGGGGGAATCCTGGGCGGCGGCCATCTCCGAGGCGGCCCGGTAGGCGCCGAGGGCCTTTACGCCCAGGTAGGTCTGGTTGCGGGCGTGCTGCACGGCGTGGGACCCCTGGTCGATGGTGTTGTCCACGTTGATATCCGGAAGGCCGTCCCCGTCGGTGTCGCAGTTGAAGATGAAGCGGGTGTAGTCGAGTACGTGCGCGAACTCTCCCTGCATGAAAGCGGTATCCCCGCTGTTCTTCCACATGGTATAGAGCAGCAGGATATAGTCGGCGTTCTCCTCTACCGGCATGTCGTGGGGATAGGCCATGCCGTTGGCCCAGTGCTCGACGCCCATATCGTGGCTCACGCATTTGCCCTGCTCCAGTTCCTTCTCGAAGGTCACCCATTCCCGCAGCAAGGTCTCGAGGAGATCGGGCCAGAAGGAGAGGTAGAAGAATGCGTTGGTGTACTCCACGTCGACAGACGAATGATACATGTACGGCTCGCCCTCCCATACGCTGAACCATTCCTGGCCGAAGTTGTCGTACACCCACCAGGCGTTGCAGATAAAGTTCTGCAGGGCGATCGCGGCCAGGTCCCGTCCCGACTGCGGCAGGGGCGACAGGTAGCTGTCCGAGAACACCCCATCGAAGAACCTGGTCCTAGCCTCGATGGAGGCCCGCTCGGATCCCAGGGCGTAATCCACCACCGCGTCCACGGAGCCGAGGTTGGGCCCTTTGGGCTGGTTGTAGATAAAGCGGTTGCTCTTCTCGCCCCGCACCTCCAGGACACCTTCGTCGCTGTGGCAGGCCAGAACGGTCGTGAAGGATTCGAAACCGTTCGCCTCCAGCGTGAAGGGCGCATCGTAACCGGAGTAGCCGCGGGGGACGAAGCTATATACGGGGAAGGCGCGTGCTTGTGGGTATCCGGCGGGGGAGCCCCATATCCATTCCGTCGAGGTGATATCCTCGAAGTGCCAGTTGACCCGAGAGGGCTCGTCCACGGCCAGTGCTTCACAGAACGCGAAGGAACCCGAATTGTTCTCCTCGTTGACGTGCGATTCCTGGCCGTAGGTGTATTCCGTGACGTACTTGTATCCCCGGGAGCCCTTGAGGGAACGTGGCGCCTCCTCCCCCCAGTTGTTGTCCTTGTGGGGCCGTGCCAGGAGCAGTTCGCCCCGCACCTCCTCGCCGCTGGGGTTGGATACGTGTACCTCGAGGTAGAAGAAGGGCGCGCTGGAGAGCTTCACGTCCTCGGGGTAGAAGGGGGCCGTAAGGGATACCACGGCCTGAAACGGCAGGGAGGGGTCCTCGCATATGAAGGTTATGCCCGTGAGAGAGAGCTGCTGGTCGATGGCGGAGAAGGTGGGATAGCGGTCGGTGAAGGGCAGGCAGCGAATATCTCCCTCCTCGTCGCGGAAGGCGAGGACGAACTCCGAGAGGTCGTCCGTCCAGGTCCCCAGGGGAGACTGGCGCCAGGCCAGGAGCTGGGGCACTGGGTTGATCATGAAGCGGGAGCCGAACCGCCCCAACACCGCCTCATACACGTTCTGGCCGGAGGAACCGGAGAAGCGCAGGGGGATATAGGTCCAGTGGCGCGACTCGCCGCTCTTGATCTCTAGGTCCTGCTCCCCCGGGGCGCTTAGCCGTATATGTCCGACCAGCGCGAGGCCTTTCACGGCCTCGAATCGCAGGTCCAGTATGCCGCCGGGAGCGCTCACAGCGGGGACGGTTACCTGGTAGGCGCGTTCCTTGCCCGCCTTGGCGCAGAGGTCCACCGAGGCCAGACCGGGTGGGATGACGTCATTGCAGTAGACGTTGAACACCCGCCCGCCGGGTAAGGTGTGGGCGTATTCGACGAAACTCAACTCGAGATCGTAGCTCTCGCGCGGCAGCCCGGCGACTACGTAATGGAAATCCTCCCCCTCCCGGATGCTCTTAAACTTGTACTCCTGCCGGCTCTGGCTGTCCGTGCCCTGGACGGGCCGAGCCTCCAGAGATACAGGCCAGGAGTTGCCCTGCAGCTCGATGATGATTCCTCCGCTGTAGGACAGTGCCGCGTTCTCCCGGCCGCTGCCGCTGCCCCAGCCGCTGCCACCGATAAACAGGATGGGGTACAGAGCCATCAGCCCTACCAGGATGAGGGTGATGCCCAGCCTGCGCGCCTTTCTCGGGCCCTTATTCGCTACAGTTATTCCTTCCATGAGCCTGTATATATCTTTATTATTACCGGCACGACCCATTAATCGTCCGCATATTGCGAAGGCTTTAATATAAAATCGCTGGTGAGAATGGATAATGACGTTGGTAAGCCCTCGCTCAGGCCAGGAAACAGGGTGTGTAACGGCCTCGCAAAACGTGTATGATTCAGCTTTGTAGCCGTTAATGGTGGATCGGATCATGCATCGGTCAAGGGATTATTTGCCATATCATTGGTAGGATAAATGATTTCAACGTTTCCGTCTTTGTCCTCAGCGTCGGCTCTACCCCGGAATATCTTCTTGTAGGGGACACCTATAAAACGGGCGATCTTCAAGGGGATCTCGTGCTTGGTTACCTGCAGTGCTCTCGGGCCATAAGTCCCATACCCACTGATGGTTATATCCTCATAGAAGGTTATCTCCTCTCCGTTCATCATGGCAATAGACAGGATTACCTCCATTCCTTTTGATATGTGCCGGCAACGTATCTCCTGGATCTGATCCAATGGGTATTCAGATCTCTGCCTGTGGAGAAGAACCGGCTTCTCGACGATCATTTTACCCGTATCTTTATTCAGCAAAATGTTACGAGGAAGGGCTACCTTGCGTATAAGAAACCCAAAGCCCAGCCCAACAAGGAGGAGAACGATCACAAACAGCACAATCCTCAGAGTCAAAGGGATGTTAAAGAACAGGATCGGTAATCCTATAAGTAGTGAAGTAACAAAAGCTAAAAAGAAGAGGAAAAAATAATCATGGGATTCGGTTCGCTGTCGCCGATGAGCATTACGGTCAGCGACATTTCACGGACATGGATAAGGGAATCCGAATACTTTTTAGCAAAACGGCTGCTCAAGCTATTATCCCTTGTTCATAACAGTAACCTAGTCCTTACCACGCACGTGCCCTGATGCCATCATTTTTCCATCTATCGTGCATACCTCTTCCGGCCCTGGAACAGAATACCTACCATACCGGGAAACCTCTGGCATACAGCACATTGAGCGATGCAAGGACAAGAACCCTGTGTATTCAACCGTCGGGATAGCGAGGCAACGCACGGGTATACCCTACCCCCCCAAACCCCGCGCTCCCAGGACACTGCTACACAGCTCGCAGCGGAAGGAATGACAACGGCTGCCCGAGAACCGGGGGTCAGCCCCTAAAGAGGCAGCTAAAAAGACAAGAACCGTGTGTGATTAACCGTCAGGACAAAGATGCGACGAGCGAGCATATACCACCCCAAACCCCGCGCTCCCAGGACACTACTACATCGCCGGCAGCGATACAGCAAGGACGTCAATGCGACGAGCGAAGTGTTCGGGCGTCATCATCATCTGTGCTGCCACTAGCCCAGGAACTACTGGGTCGGTCGCAGCGAGCGCGTAATCTACGGTTTCTTTTTCCTGATCTGCTATGTGCGCAGCCGAGCGAGACAGATTCCCAGAGGCCTGGGCCGATACATAGCCTAGCCCGAACACTTGGAATGAATGAAAGGCCTATTCGATGGCGCCGATGGAGCAGTGCCCGCCGGAGCGCTCATGAAAATACATGGCCCGCTCACCCACCACCGGCAGGTCGGAGGTAACCTTAAGGCTGACCTCCGTGGGGCCGACGACCTGTCCCACGTTGAGGGTGAAACGGGAGCGCCCCTCCACAACCGCGGTGATGCTCTGGGTGGAGCCGCCTGGTAGCATGAAATCTATGGCGATGTTTGCTTTGCCGTCCCAGGGGTTCTGAATGAGCAGCCATTCCTCGTATACCCCCGCCGTATAGCCCTCGGCGAAGTACCAGGTATACTCGGGGGTAGGGGTGCCCAGGGTGGCGTGGCCGTCGCTGCGCTCCTTCCAGTACATCGCCCGCTCGGCCACCACCGGAAGCTCAGAGGAGACCCGCGCCGAGACCTGGACTCCGGGAAGCACCTGGTGCACGGGGACGGTATAACGGCTGCGCGCGGGCACGTTAAACTGCATGGCGGTGTTGGTGCCGTCCGGCTGCATGAAGACCAGGTCCACCAGCGAGGGAGCACTCTGGGGGTTCTGTACCAGTAGCCACTCCTCGAAACCCTCTGATGTATACCCCTCGGCGAAGAACCAGGTGTAGGAGGGCGCGCGGGCGCCGATGGAGCAGGAGCCGCTGCGCATGAAGTTGAGATACTGGGCCCGCTCGACCACCACAGGCTGGTCGGATGACAGGTAGGTGCTCACCTGTGCGTCGGGGAGGATATCGTCGACGTGTATGGTAAAGCGGGAGCGCGGCGCGAGGGAATAGGAACGTGTCACCACGCCCTGGTCCTGGGTCTGGAACTGGACGTCCAGGGTCGCCTCCATATCTCCGGGGTTCTGGACGAGCACCCATTCGTCGAAATCGCCGCCGGTATATCCCTCGGCCAGGTACCACTGGTCCGAGGCGGAGTTTACTCCGACAGTATCGTGTCCCGCCAGCCCCCCGTTGAAGTACATCGCTCGCTCCGCCACCACGGGCACGCTGGATTCGACCCTGGTGGAGACCTCCGCGGAGGGGAGGATATCGTCTACGTGGATGGTGAAACGCGAGTGCGGTAACAGTGAATAGGTGCGTTCGGTATTAACCCCGCCCGGTTGCATGAAGGTCACCTTGACCGCCGCTGTCTGGTCGCCGGGGTTCTGAATGAGCACCCAGGTATCGAACTCCCCCCCCGTGGTATTGCTGCCGGTGTACCCCTCTGCCAGGTACCATGTCTTTGCGGGCGAGGGCACGTCGGTGTTCACGCCCAACTGCAGGGTGGCGGGTGGGGTATATACGGCCGGGTTTGCGGTGTCCGTCTCCAGGTAAAGGGTGTAGGTGCCGTCTGAGGCGGGATCCCCCGAAGTATCGGTGCCGTCCCAGGTGAGGCCGGAAGATCCGGGCACGATCTCCTTGACGGCCTGTGAGTTATGCAGCACCAGCGCGTTCGAGATGGCACCGGCCGGCGCGTTGTAGGTCACCTCGATCTGCTGTCGGCTGCTGCCGGTGCCGGGCGCGCAGGAGAAGGGATCGGACTCGAGGCTGGTTATGGGTTGGTATGATGAACGGCTGATGGTTCCCGGCAGGAAAGTCGTCGAGTCGATCACCTGCTGCAGGTCGCCCGATGCGTCAAAGACGAGCACCGGGATGAGTTGGTTGTCCCAGTCGGCACAGGAGAAGACGGGAACGCGTCCGGGAGCGTGCGCGGGGTCATAGATGAGGTAGTCCGAGGCACGGTCGAGGCGAAGGCGTGCCATGGCGCCGATGTAACAGAAGAAAGCGGTGCCTCGGGGATAGTATCCCAGTGACTGCTGATAGGCGGAATCAAGGGCGTAGGCGCCCCGTGCACCACCCGCCTCCAGACGGGCTTCATCGAGGTAAGTGGATGCGTCGGCGGCGCTGGAGAAGCCCATGCCGACCGCCTCGCTTGTCCCCAGGAAGTAGAAATCGCGGTAGTCGCAAACGTCCCAGAAACCACCGTTCTTCTTGGTGGCGTAATAGCGCTCCAGGTCCCAGTAGCTGGCGATGCGCTCCGCCTGGTCCTGCGGCCAGTCCTCCACCCCCAGCAAGTATCCCAGCGCGTCGCGCCATATGTTCTGGGACACCCACTGGTTCTCGTTGTTGGAGCTGGTGTGCACGTAACCGTAGCGCCTCTCCGTTTTAGCCGCAGCAGTGGAGAGGTCCTGCTGGAACCTCGCCAGGTTCCCAGACGTAAGCCCCGGGTCCAGGCCCGCCGCTAGAAGGTAAAGCAGGCCGTTGGAGGCATAGATGGAGTAGGCCTCGCTCTCGGCGGGGGAAATGGAGGGGTCGGCACAGACGGCGAAGTGATCGCCCAGCCAGAGCTTATTCTCCAGGGTCAGGTTGATCAGCCTCACCCGTGTCTCGCAGGCCTCGATGAAGGTCGTATCGGGAAAGGCCTGGGCCCGCGCCATCTCCGCCGCCGCCCCGTATGCCGCGAGGGCCTTGACCCCCAGGTAGGTCTGGTTGCGGGCGTTCTGCACCGCTTCGGATCCCTGGTCGATGGTGTTGGCGACGTTGAGGTCGGGGAGCCCGTCGCCATCGGTATCGCAGGCGAAGATGAACTTGGTGTAGTCCTTCACGTGTCCGAACTCTCCCGACATGAATGCGGCATCCCCGCTGCTCTTCCATGCGGAATAAAGCAGGAGGATGTAGTTGGCGTTCTCTTCCACGGGCATGTCGTGGGGGTAGGCCATGCCCGTGGCCTGGGTGACCGAGCCCATGTCGTGAGAGAGGTACTTGCCCTGCGCGTTGGTCTTCTGGAATAGAGGCCACTCCTGCAGGATTTTTTCCAGCAGGTCGGGCCAGAAATAGAGGTAGAACCAGGCGTCGTTGTACTCCACGTCCACGGTCGAATGGAACATGCACGGCGTGCCCTCCCAGACGCTGAACCACTCCTCCCCGGAGCCGTCGTATACCCACCAGGTGTTGATGATGAAGCTCTGCAGGGCGTATGCCGCCAGGTCCTTACCATCCTGGGAGAGCGGTGACAGGTAGGTATCGGACAGCACGCCGTCGAAGAAGGACGTCTTCCCCTCGATGGTCGCCCTGTCCGCCCCCAGGGCGTAATCCGCCACCTCGTCCACTGAAGCCAGGTTGGGTCCCGCGGGTTTGCGGTACAGAAAAGAGTGGGGCACGTTGCTGCCGCCCTTGCGCACGGTGAGCACGTTCGCAGTGGTGTGGCACGCCAGGACCACGGTGCGGGAATCGCTGCCCGTGGGGGGAAGGGCGGTGAAGGTCCAGCTCAACCCCGAGTAGCCCTTGGGCTTGAAGGTATAGACCTGGTGCGCGTAGGGGAGGGGGTAGTCGCTCGGGGAAGCCCAGATCCAACTCGTGTCCGTGATGGGAGAATAATGGGGCGTGATGCCGTCGGTATTATCCCAGGCTACGCCCTCCCAGCAGCTTACGGAATAGGTGCTGGAAGATGTGATGCGGCTCTCATCCGCATATGTGTACTTGGTCTGGTACTTGTATCCCGACGAAGTCCCCGTCAGCGCGACCGGCGCCGACCCTCCGGTGTTGTCGTCCTTGTGCGCTCGCACCAGGATGAACTCCCCGTTTACCGGCGCACCGCTGGTATTGGTGACCTCGATCTCGGCATAGAAGAACGGCGCCGTGGAGAGCTTTACGTCCTCCGGGTAGAAGGGGGCCTTGATGGTTACCGTGGCCGTGAAGGGAAGCGCCGGGTCCTGGCATTCGTAAGACACCCCGGTCAGGGCAAGTTCCTGGTCCAGGCTGCCGAAGACGGGATAGCGATCGGTGAAGGGCAGGCAGCGGATATCTCCGTCATCGTCCTTGAAGGCCAGGACCAGCTCGGAGAGATCCTCGGACCAGGTGCCTATGGGTGACTGGCGCCAGGCCAGCAGTTGGGGGACGAAGTCGAGCATAAACCGCGACCCCATACGGCCCAGGACGACCTCGTGCACGTTCTGCCCCGCCCCGTTGACGAAGCGCAGGGGCAGGGCGCTCCAGTGGCGGGTTTCCAGGACGTTGATCTCCGTCGCCGTCTGGTTACCCGCGATGAGGCGGATATTGCATATGGTGGCCTCTTTCTTGGAGGCAATGAAATGGAGGTCCAGATCTCGCTTTCCCGTTGTCGTATTAAGAACCGTGGGAACGCTGGGTACGTTTACCTGATAAGCCGCGTCCCTTCCCACCTTACTCGCGATATCCAGGTCGTTGATTATAACGCTGCCGTTGGCGCGGACATCGAACACGCGCTGTCCCGGATCGTAGGCGGGCTCCATGAAACTGAACTCCACGCTATAGGAGGTCCGGGACAGGCCGCTCAGCACGTAGTGGAACTCTCCATTCGGAGCGCTGGCGCTGTACCTCTCCTGCGCGAACTTGTACGCCTGCTTGGTGATGTTGTTGGTGCCGCTGATGGTGCGGCCGGCCTGGGAGATACCCGAGGACTGACCTTGCAGTTCGACGATGATGCGCCCTTCGTCGGCGCTCGCCTCCGCAGCGGGCAGGAAAGCGAGGAGAGCGGCCAGGACCAGCACAGCTGCTACCCAGCAGACTCTCGAGAGCCTGGAACCACCGTTTGCGGGCAAAGCGCTCCTCGCCTTGATCGCGCCGTCATCCATCATTTCATTCGACCTCATACCTCATGGCCCGAAGCGGGCTCTGACCTCACATCCCGAACTCAACCGTGGCGTCTCCCACGCCGCTCGAGACTGGCTTCGCGCTGCTTCAGAACGCTCCGTTAAACGCATCGTAACCGACCTCGCAACTGCCTCCCTGCCACGCCCCCGCCCCGTAGGAGAAGTACATGGGCCGCTCCGCCACCACCGCATGGTCCGAGGTGACGTGCATGGACACGTCCTTGTCCGCCCCGGCCG
>JAFGDU010000088.1 GCA_016931915.1 Actinomycetota bacterium | reverse complement strand
GCCCAACATCGTCGATAAACTGAAGCCCGAATACGTGTCTCCCATCGTCGCATGGCTCTGTTCGGAGCAATGCGATGTCAGCGGCATGATATTCATGGCGGGAGCCGGGTACTTCAGCCGCTCGGCCGTGGTGGAAAGCCCGGGCGTCTTCCTGGACCCGGAGAAGGAGATAACCATCGAGGACGTCGTGGCCAACCTGGACAAGATAAAGAACCTCGAGGGCGGGCGCGAGTACGGCAGCGTGACCGAGCAGACCGGCTACGTGCTCTCCAACCTCAACCTGGGTTGATCCTCCCGCATCCGGCTTGACCGCCCCACGGGGAGGCATCTGCGGCAGGCGCCGCATGGTGTAGATGCTGCGCCTGCCGCACACATTATTGCTCAGCTGGTTCCTCTCTCCTGAGAATGCCCGCTTCAGGAACAGGCCCTGATTCCCGCCTCACCTGCACAGCCGTCAGACACGCTGTTATCCCTGCTGCGAGCGGTATAATGTATTCCTACACACACCACGGATATCACGATGCGAGATCGCCGGTTAAAGGTACCACTTCTTCGCAGCAATGGAGATAAGGAGGGTGTAATGCCGGAGTTAACGGAAGAGCTGATCATGCGCCTGTACAGGAACATGTATACCATCCGCAGATTCGAGGAGACCGTGAGTGAATTGGCCGGCATGGCGATGATCCCCGGCTTCATGGTCCACCTCAGCGTGGGCCAGGAGGCCGTCGCCACCGGGGTATGTGCGGCACTGCGCGAGGATGACTATATCGTCAGCACCCATCGTGGCCATGGCCACCTCATCGCCAAGGGGGCCGCTACGGACAAGATGATGGCCGAGATCATGGGCAAGGAGACGGGATACTGCAGGGGGCGCGGCGGCTCCATGCACATCACCTCGGTGGAGGCGGGCGGTCTCGGCGCCAACGGCATCGTGGGAGCCGGCCTGGTGATAGCGCCGGGTGCCGCCCTGTCGGCGAGGATGCGGGGCACCGACCAGGTCACCGTCTGTTTCTTCGGCGACGGTGCCTCCAACCAGGGCACGTTCCACGAGGGCTTGAACCTCGCGGCTACCTGGAACCTTGGGGTGGTGTTCGTGTGCGAGAACAACGGCTACGGCTACTCCACCCCGCAGCGCCTGCATCAATCCATAGGCCGTATCTCACAGCGAGCGGCGGCCTACGATATCCCCGGCCTCACCGTGGACGGCAACGACGTGCTGGAGGTCTATCACGCCGCGTCCTGGGCGGTCGAGCGGGCAAGGAAGGGGGAAGGCCCAGCGTTGCTCGAGGCTGTCACCCTGCGCTGGATGGGCCATTACGTGGACGATGACGACGATTACCGCAGCGAGGAGGAGAAGGCGGAATTCCGCGCGCATTGTCCCGTAGAGCGGCTGGAGCGCGAAGCCGTAGAAGGGGGGCTGCTCTCCACCTCCCAACTGGAGCGCATCCGTTCCGAGGTGGATGAGGAGGTAGAGAGGGCGCGCTCCTTCGCCGAGGAGAGCGAGGAGCCTTCGCCCGAGGACGACCCCCGGCTTGTGTTCTCGGGAGGTGAGCTGTGATGGCGGACGTGAAGATCGAACAGACCGAGTTTATGACCTACTTCGAGGCTATAAGGACGGCTCTGCGGGAGGAGATGGAGCTGGATCCCGCCGTTTTTCTCATGGGAGAGGACATCCGCTGCAGTATCTTCGGCCCCACCAGGGATCTACACCTCGAGGTGGGAGAGGACAGGGTGCTGGACACCCCCATCACCGAGAGCGCCTTCGTGGGGGCCGCGGTGGGAGCGGCCATCACCGGCATGCGCCCCGTGGTCGAGATCATGTTTTCAGACTTCATGACCGTGTGCATGGACCAGATCATCAACCAGGCCGCAAAGATCCGCTTCATGACCGGGGGACAGGTGAAGGTCCCGCTGGTGATCAGGGCTCCCGGGGGGATGCTTTCCTCCTCCGCTGCCCAGCACTCCCAGAGCCTGGAGGCCCTGTTCATGCATATACCGGGACTGAAGGTCTGTCTCCCCTCGAATCCGGTGGACGCCAAGGGGCTGCTCAAATCGGCCATCCGCGACGACGACCCGGTCCTCTTCTTCGAGCACAAGGCGCTCTATTTCGCCTCGGACGAGGTCCCCACGGATCCGCAGTTCACCGTTCCGTTGGGAGAGGCGGCGGTGCTACGGGAGGGCGAGGACGTGACCATCTTCGCCGTGTCCGGCATGGTATCCTCCGCTATGAGCGCCGCTAACTCCCTGGCCCGGGACGAGATCAGCGCCGAGGTCATCGACCCGCGCACCCTGGTGCCGCTGGATAAGAAGACCCTGCTGGACTCCGTGCGTAAGACCGGGAGGCTGGTCACGGTGGAGGAGGGCTGTCTTACCGCGGGGGTGGGGGCGGAGATAACCGCGCTGGTAACCTCGGAGGCGTGGAACGACCTCGAGGGACCGGTGACGAGGGTGGCAGCGAAGGACCAGCCCGTCCCCTTCTCCCCGGTGCTGGAGGCGGCGTGCGCGCCAAGCGCGCAGTCCATAGCGCAGGCTGCGCGCGAATGCGTGGGCAAGGGCTGATAGCGGGGAGAAGCCGTATGCATAAAGAGAAGGGTGATGCCATGAGCGACGATTTCCTCGCCGGCCTGCAACGAAGGGATGCCAGCATACCGGGCCTCGATTTCAAGCTGCCCGTGGTTATCTCGGAGGGGCACATCTTCTCCGCTATCTTCCCGGCCTCGGCACGCGAGCTGCGCAGGCTGCTGCCCGAAGAGAGCCCTGCACCGGCTCAGCTCCTCCCGGGGATGGGCCTGATACAGCTCACCGCCTACGAGTACAGCGACACGGACCTCGGACCCTTCAACGAGTTCTCCGTCGTCATCCCCCTGTATACGCCGTACTACAAGAAGATCCCGCTCTACAACCTCTTGCGGGCGAGGACCACGCGGGAGGTCCATAACTTCCTGCTCCACCGCGGGTCGACTTCCGAGACGGCGGTACGTATCCTTAGAGGCTGGCACCGCTGGCCCGAGTTCCTGTCCTCCATCGAGATCGGCGAGGACGGGGAGTGGCTGACCTGTGAATGGAAGGAGGAAGGCGAGCTCATCTGCCGCATGCGCGGCCGCAAGATACCAGCGCAGCGCACAGGCAGGATCAGGGTGTTTATTTACACGCGCGGCTACCCCCAGGCACAGCTTGCCGACATCAATCCCAGGCAGAGCGTCACCGTCCATAGTTCGTCCGACACCGAGCTCACCCTGGGCTCGTCCCATCCCATCGCCAGGGAGCTATCCGGGGTCCTCAGATCCACCAGGGCGCGCATGTACACCTACGGGCCGAGCTGGCAGCTCGTCGCCCACGGACCCGAGTAGTCCGAAAAAGCGAGGAGGCGAAATACCGACCCGGCAAACGCGCTAAGGGCTATTCGGCCGGTACACCTTCGGGCGCTGCCCCTTCGTCGCCCTTGCGCTTGCGCCGGAAATGCTTCTTCTTGGGTACTGTCTCCTCCTCCAGCGGCGGGTCCATCTCAGATTCGGCTCTCTTGAGCTCCCGGTACACCTGCATGACGATGGCCGTTAGAGGAGCGGCCAGGATCGCTCCGGCGATGCCCGCGAGTATGCCTCCCAGTATGGTCACCAGCAGGGCTATAAGCGGGCTGATGTTCAGAGTGGCGCCATAGGCCACCGCCTGCACGGGCTGCTGTATGAGGGTGTTGGCCAGGATGACCACCACCAGCATGATCAGCGCCGCATTCAGGCCCTTCGCACCCAGAGCCAGGATGACCACGAAGGCCCCGCCGATGTAGCCTCCCACGGAGGGGATGAACGCTGTGATGAAGGTCACCGCAACGATCGAACCGAGGAGGGGCAGGCCCAGGATGAGGGCGGGGATGAGCACGGTCACCGCGTTGACGACGGCGATGATCGCCGTCCCGAGGAAGTAACCGCGGACAGAGCGCGAGGTTTCGTTGATGATCAGCTCGGCTTTTTCGCGCGGGATCCCCATATGTCCTGACCAGTATTCCCTGTACTGGTGGCCGTAATCGAGGAAGAAGAAGAGGATGAACAGACTGATGATCACACCGATCAGCAGAGAGGCGGTAACCGCCAGGCCGCTGAATACGGCGGAGGCGAATCCTCCCGTCAGTTTCGAGGTGGCCGTCTCGGCGGACGATTGTATCCAGTCGACGGTGTCCTCGCCGATCTTGACGTTACTGAGCCCGTCCTTGATCTTCGTAAAACCTTCCTCGACGGCCTGGACGACGGACGGCCCCTGCGTGATGAGGCCGTAGATGACCATGCCCACCGAGCCGACCGCCAGCGCTATGATGATCACCATGCATATGGCGGCACCGAGCCAGCGCGGGAAATGCCAGCGCTCCAGGCGATCGACCAGGGGCAGGAAGATCACCGACAGCATGAAGGCCAGGATTATGGGCAACACGAGGGATTTTATGGCCGCCAGCCCCGTAGCGATCAAAGCGACTACGATGAAAATGCCCAGGGAATACCAGCTGATGCTGCCCGTCCTGCGCACCCACATCCTGTAGGGTTTCTGGCCCCACCAATCGTCGTTCTCTTCCACCGTTCCCTCACCTCCGCCGCTCGATGATGTGGCGATAACGGTCGTCTAATATTTCAAACCAATCGACCGACATTCCTGTTTTTTCCTCTGTGTCGCGGTCGTCCATATAACTACTGGATGAGGCAGCATGAGCTGTTGACCCGTGCTGCACTTGGGGGTAATATAAATACAGGTAAACTCAGAGTAAACTTGCACCAAAGGCATGCGGGGGGTACATGGCGGCAAGCACCGGGTAGCAATACCGCTTGAAAGCGCGATCGCGCACTTCTCAATACACCTATCAACTGATGCGCGCGCCTGTCAGAAGGACTCCATCACCGGTTGCGAGGAGGAGGTAGATGATGAGAAGAAGTAGGTGCGGCGTGATAATCCTGGTGGTCGTTCTGGCCTTATGGCTCGCGCTGGCCTTGTGCGTGCCGGTCCTCGCGGCGGAACGCGGCGAGGACGGTGCGGCCGGGGAAACCCAGACGCAAGTGGATCTGCAGGAAGAGGCGGCGGCGCCGAAGCTGGTGACCGAGGCGGAAGCGGACCCGGCCTTGAGCTCGTTCACCGACATAAACATCGACGGGTTCGGAGACCCCGACAACCGTTACGCCTGGTCCATGGTGAACTTCAAGGGGAAGGTCTACGTCGGCACCTGGAACCTGGAGACCAGCTTCGGTCTCTTGCAGTTGATCCTGGGCTACTTCTTCCCCGGCTTCCTCAACGGCGTTTCCGACGGGACCGAGGTGTGGAGATATGACGAAGGTTACTACGGCAGATCGTGGACTAAGGTGGTGGACGGCGGATTGGGAGACCGGGATAACTTCGGGCTGAGGACCATGACGGTCTGGGACGATCCCGACGATACGCCCGACCGGGGGCCCGCCATCTACGGCACCACCATCAACAGCGTGGACGGTTTCGAGGTCTGGCGCACATTCGACGGCACCGACTGGGAAGTGGTCGTGGGACGCTGGGCCGAGATGGGCAACGGCATGGGCTACGGCGCCGCCAACGAGTCCGGCAGGGGCATGGTAGCCATGGGCGACTACCTCTATATCGGCGCCATGCGCGCCCAGGGGGGACAGCTTTGGCGCACGGCCAACGGCACCGACTGGGAATACGTCACCAGCGTGCAGGACCTGGAGAGCTGGAACTGGTTCTACTCCTTCGGGTCCATATCCCTTTCGGACATGCGCCTTTTCGACGATGACGGCGACGGCGCGGAGGAGCTCTTCATAGGTACGTGGAGATGGTTCGGTTTCAGCGTATACAGGTACGATCCCTCCGACGACAGCTGGGCGAGGGTGGCCGAGTACGGTATCACCAGTTTCAACAACGGGGGAGTCCACCAGCTGGTGCCCTTCAACGGCAGGCTGTGGATACTCACCTACAACTTCGGTGAGGGTTTCTACGTATATGCTTCCGATCCCCGCAACCCGCAAGAGGGCATAACCTGCAACGCCGACTGGAAGGTCGTCGCCAGCG
Source organism: Actinomycetota bacterium (assembly GCA_016931915.1). Classification (GTDB taxonomy): domain Bacteria; phylum Actinomycetota; class Geothermincolia; order Geothermincolales; family RBG-13-55-18; genus SURF-21. Next base: position 64,901 of record JAFGDU010000088.1, on the reverse strand, counting down.
GGGGTTTCAACGACCCCGGCAACTACTACGCCTGGGACGGGATCGTATACCCGGTGGGTGAGAACGGAGGGGAGCTTCCCGAGTCCCGCCTGTTCATCGGCACCTTCAATCTCGGCAAGGGATTCTGCCTCTATTCCGTGACCAAGGACAACGAGTGGGCCGTGGAGGTGGGCACCGGTTCGAGCGTGCCGAACGGCATAACCAGCTCGCGCAATTACGGCGTGCGAACTTTCGCGCTATACGAAGGCAAGCTGGTCCTGGGCTGCGCGGGCATGCTGAAGGGCTTGGACATGTTCCTGGCCGAATGAGTTCAGGTATGGCCGGTCTCAACTGATGTATGCGGAATGCTCCTGGGCATCATGGGGTGAGGATTGATCCGGACGCGTAGAACATGAAGCACCAGCCGGACAAACCGGACGAGGAAGGGCCAGGGGAGCTATAGGCGAGGCGGCGCGAGCCGCCTCGCCCTTTCTATACGGGAAACTCGCGGACGTATCCCGGATGCGACGTTCTGCTCCCTCGCTGCAAAGATAGTATGGACGGCCGTCCTACGGGCAACCGGCCGATATAAAACAGCATCTTAGCCGGTTCCCCAGAATTCCTTAATCGCTTTTTCACAATCAGATGCGATGATACGAGAAAGATATGCTGCGTTGGCAATTCTGAATATTGAGGAGGCAGAGAAATGCGCAGGTTGTGGATACCCGTTATCTCGGTCGTAGTGGCGCTGGCACTGACTGCTTGCGGTTGCTGCGGTGGAAACGAATCCACCCGGACAGCCACGGAATCACAGCAGGATGAAGCGGAGATCGTTCCGGAAGCCCCATCGGCTGCCTATCCCGTAGTCGACACCGGCCAGGCCTCATGCTACGACAACGCGGTGGAGATCTCCCCACCCGGGCAGGGACAGCCCTTCTACGGACAGGACGCTCAGCACGAGTGCAACCAGCCCTCCTACCGGGACAACGGCAATGGCACGGTCACCGACCTGGTGACCGGGCTGATGTGGCAGCAGGATCCGGGGGAGAAGAAGACCTACGCCGAGGCGGCAGCCGGTGCGGAGGATTTCAGCCTGGCCGGCTACGACGACTGGAGACTGCCCACCATCAAGGAGTTGTATTCCCTCATCCTCTTCAGCGGCCTGGACCCAAGCCCCGAGGACCCCTCGGGACAGGTCCCCTTCATAGATACAGACTACTTCGACTTCAACTACGGGGATGTGAGCGCCGGGGAGAGGATCATAGACTCGCAGTGGGCGTCCTCCACCGAGTGCGTAAATACCACCATGGACGGCAATCAGACCGTGTTCGGGGTCAACTTCGCCGACGGACGCATCAAGGGGTACCCGACCGCCAAGGAGTTCTACTGCATCTACGTGAGGGGGAACACCTCCTACGGTGAGAACGACTTCACCGGCAACGGCGACGGCACCGTGACCGACGAGGCAACCGGCCTCATGTGGTCCCAGAACGACAGCGGTGAGGGCAAGAACTGGGAGGAGGCCCTGGCCTGGGTGCAGGAGAAGAACGCCGAGGGGTGGCTGGGCTATTCCGACTGGCGCCTGCCCGACGCCAAGGAACTGCAGAGCATCGTGGACTACTCGCGCTCGCCAGCTACGACAAACTCCGCGGCCATAGACCCCGTGTTCAACTGCACTTCCATCACCAACGAGGCAGGACAGCCGGATTATCCCTGGTACTGGACCGGGACCACCCATGCCTCCTCACGGGGCGGCGAGGCTGCTGCCTACGTGGCCTTCGGCAGGGCCCTGGGTAACATGCACGGGCAATGGGTCGACGTCCACGGGGCGGGATGCCAGCGGAGCGATCCCAAGGCAGGAGACCCGGCAGAATATCCCGAGGGCCGCGGGCCTCAAGGCGACGCTATCAGGATCTACAACTACGTGCGTCTGGTGCGCGGCTGATCTCCTTTCGAACCATCACGCTTCGCTATGGCCTCCGTAAGCTCAGGGCAGCATGCAGCGCAAACCTTGGGGCAGAAAAGCTCTCTCTGAGACCTGGTTCTTGAGGAAAGCAAGCTGCGGGGTGGTGACCGGTGGCTGCCCGCCTTATTCGGGGGCTACCGGACCTATGCTGGAGCTGAAGCGCAGGAAGACATCGATGGCTTCCTCTATGGCCTCCTGGGCTGAATCCGGCGGGTTCTCCTTGAAGCATTCCTGCATGCGGCGGGTGATGATATGGATCCCGATGCGGTTCATGGCCGAACGCGCGGCGGCGACCTGGGTCAGGACATCCTCGCAGTCCTTCCCATCCTCCACCATGCGGATTATACCGCGGACCTGCCCCTCCACGCGGTTCAGCCTGCGCAGTATCGCTTCCTTGCTTTCATCGGTACCGGACATACCGTCCTCCTCACCGGACATCCCGCAATATTATATAACGTCGTGGTCATCGCGGCACGACATCAGCGCTTGCCTATTCCCGTCCTTACCAGGTCCTCTCCTTTTCACATTGCCGGAACTCCTCTCGACAATAAAGCAGAATGCCCCACGAAATCGCAGGATTCGAGGCACGTTAGCACGAAAAATGCCTTAGGGCGCCCGCGATTCAGGCTGGCTCTCAGACAACGGAACAGGGCGGGTCCACGGGGCGTCAATGAAATAAAGGCGGGAAAGGAGGTGAAGCATGGAAAAGCAGATCGGCAGGATCACCCACTACTTCGCCAAGATAAACGTTGCAGCCATTGAGCTCTCCGGGGAGTTGAGGGTGGGCGACACCATCCATATCAAAGGACACACCTCCGATTGGACCCAGGACGTGGCATCGATTCAGATCGAGCACGACCAGGTGGAGCAGGCAGGTCCCGGGGATGAGGTAGGCATCAAGGTGGAAGGACATGCCCGCGAACACGACATCGTCTATAAGGTAACGGACGACTGACCTCCGTGGCATGCGAATCCCGGCTGGAATTAAGCCGTCCTCACATAGGTTATAATTGCTGCTGTAGTTCCATCATCAAGGCAAGTTTACCGATGGGGAGGAAGGATGACAGAAGCGGTCGCCAGCGTCAGCGAACGTATGGAGTTCGAGATCCGAGGGGGTCCGTGGGAGGGCATACACGCCTTTATCTTCTATATCTCGGTCACCTGTGCGGTACTTGCCACCCTCGGGATCATGAGTACCTTCCTGGGTATCAGCTGCGTTGTCCTGCTCTTCTACAGCATGTTCGCTATCTTCTCCTCCCCCACCTACGTTATCGTCGATCCCACGGCGCAGGAAATAACGCTGGAGAAGTACCATTACTTCATAGCGAGCCAGCGCCGCATCAGCCGGGAGGAATTGAAGGGGCTCGAGGTCACCGAATCACCTCGCGTTCCCGCCGCGGAGGGAGCGACGAGCTCGAAGCGCGACCTCTCTTACTACGTCCGCATATATTTGAGACGGAGGGACGGAAAGAGCCTGAAGCTCTTTCGCTCCGGCATGACCGGAGCACCGGCCGAGAACCGCATCAAGGCTTTTCTTATTACCCAGAGCGTTTCGCATGCCCTCGATATCCCCGTCCTCTACACGCGGCGGGGCATGGATAAAGACGACACGGAGGAAGGGCAGGGAGAAGAATCCCGATGAAAGGGAGAAACAGAGGGCCGGCTGTTGCCTGCCTGGTAGTCGCGGCGCTGGCCGTACTCGCCGTGACCACGATCTCGTGCGGCGGTAATGGCGGCGAGGACCTCTCCGCCTGGGACCGCGACCCCATCGTCCCCGGATACTCCGTGGCCGACGTGAACATCGGCGATCCATTCTCGGCGGTGCAGGAGGTACACGGCGACCCCGAGCGCAACCTCAAGGACGGAGGTTATCACTACGCCTATTACAGCAGGACCATAGAGGGAGGGGAAGTGAATGACCCCGCCTCCTGGCGACTGGTGGTCACCCTGTATGACGATGGAAACGGCTACCTCGATGCCGAGGACGAGGTGGGTGCCATCGAGATATCCACACCATACGCCGGCAAGACCTCAGGGGGAGTGGGAATCGGGAGCTCGCCGGGAGATGTGGAGGGCGAGTTCGGGCCGTGCGAGAGCATCACCGAAACCAGGGGGCCGGAGGGAGAAAAACTCGAACTCTATTCCTACGCGGAAAAGGGCGTCGAGTTCCTCATAACGCCGCGTGACGGTGTGATAACCGTAGTGATAACCGCCTACGGGGGCCTTCTGCCCATAGAGGATACTAACGGTGCTGGCGATGGCCAGGGTGGCCTCTTCGGGGACTATGCATCCGCACCCATCGTGCCCGGGCAGACGGCGGCGGGGATAAGCATCGGGGACGAGTTCCAGGGCGTCGAGAACAAGTTCGGCAGCCCGGACAGCACCGGCTTTACCACCGAAGGCCTGGTATATGCCACCTACACCGGCGGATACGGCACCTGGAAGCTGAACGTCTACATGGAGGACATGGATCGCAACGATTCCCTGGGTGATTTCGATACCGTGGTGTCCATAAGCGTGCGTTTTCCATACGAGGGAAAGACAGCACAGGGCGTGGGCATAGGTTCGCCTTCAAGCGATGTGTTGAAGGAGTTCGGGACTCCTCAGAGGCAGACCGTCGCGATGTATCAGGGCGAGGAGCTGACCATAATGGAGTACAACTCAACGGGGATAGTCTTCGCCGTGAACTCCGCCTCAGGCCAGGTCGTGGAGATAGACGTCAACCGCCCCCTGACCCAATAGAACGGCACGGAGACGGGAGCCCGGGCTCCCGGCGCGATATTCGCGATATTGATGGCGCAGCTAAAACCCTGGGAGGGGAATAGGGAAGAAAGCGGGTGATCGTTCTTGTTCAAGAAAGCAAAGAGGTTGCTGCTGGCATCCGGAATTCTCTACGGCCTCTCGCTGAGGTCTCTCCATCCCAGCCCCAGCGATCTGCTCAACCCCAAGTGGCACCGCGAGGCCCCCATGCGCCTGATGATGAGCGGACTGACCAGACTGCTGCCGGCCCTGCACGACCGCTTCGGCGAAAAGGGCGTGCGGGCCCTGCAGTTCGTCTTCTACCGCGCCGGCGTAGATCGTGCGCCCATTCTCCTCGAGGAATTGCGTATCGACCCCTATGACGCCCGCAGCCTGGGACGCGTTCTCGACTTCGAGGACGGGCTGGTAGGCGTAAGGGGCGTCTGGACGGAGGAGACACGGGGCAAGGCCGTAAAGGAGGAGCGATACTGTCCGGCCGCGATGGAGCTCGCCGCTTGCCCCGAGGTATGCACCTGCCTGATGATGGCCTTCGAGGCGGGCACCTTCTCCGTCATCAACCCCGACCTCTATGTCCCCGAGATCACCGAGTTGCTCTCACGCGGGGATGCGTGCTGCCGGGCCACCATAGAACTTCCCCTGGCGAAGCGGGAGGCACGCAAGACATCGCCCCAGGCGACACCGGGCGAGTTCCCCCCCGTGTTGAAGGTCCCCGGCCTGCGAGAGAAACTCGCTGTCTCGGGACTGAAGAGCGTCTTCTCGGCGCTGTTGACATTGCTCACCGAGGGTCCCGATCAACCCATGATGTGGTACGAAAGCTACAGGTACGACCCGTCCTCTCCCTAAGACCAAAGCTCGTTCTGTTTCTCGAAGGGTGGGATCAGGTGGCGCTTGAGCTCTCCGGGCGCGATGCAACGACCGGACCCCTTGTATCCTTACCTGAGGCGAAGGCTAAGCCGCGTACGGCCGCGCCGTGATGACGGCGGCGCGGCCTGGGGGCATAATAGATTGCAGTCCACGCAAAGCGAGGGGGAGCTCGATGTATTACGACGCCATGGTCATGGGAGCGGGCCCGGCCGGCTGTATGGCGGCGAGGGCCCTCAGCGATGCGGGATTCAAGGTGGTGCTGTGCGAGAGGGAGAGGCTGCCGCGCGATAAGACGTGCGGAGGTTTTCTGTCTCCGCAAGCCGCCTCCCTGGTGGAGGAAGCCTTCGGCCCCATCCCCGCCTCATGCCGGGACGTTCCGGAAACCGTCCGGGGCGCTCGCCTTCTCTGCGCGGGAGGCGGCGATTACGAGTTGCCCTTCTCCGGACCCGGGATCTCGGTATTGCGTTCCCGCCTCGATGCCCATCTCGCCGCGCACTGCGGGGCCGAGGTCATGGACGCATGCGAGGTAGGTGACTTCCGAGCCGAGCGTTTCCACGTCACCGCGCGGCTCATCACGGGTGGGCGGGAGGAAAAAGTGGAGGCGACCTATCTCGTGGCGGCGGACGGTGCGGAATCCATGGCGCTGCGGCTCTTGCGCCCCGAATTCCACCGCCTCTATGCCGCTACTCACCTGGAGCGTTCCATGCTCGTCCTCTCGCAGGGAGAGATGGATTGGGACCAGGAGTGGATCGGTCTCGCCCTCGTGCGCAAAGGGATGGGCATCGCACGCTTCTTCGTCAAGGGTGATCTCATCGGCCTGGCGGTAAACCACGACGCCGCCCGGGGCTGGCGAGACGAGCTCGACGGCCTTATCGCCCTCCTGGGTGAAAGGACCGGCTTGCGGCTGCACGGCGATGTCATGCGCCGGATCTCCGCGTCCAACCGCATGGCGGCGGCAGGTCACTACAGCCTGGGTGCCGGCTCCGCCCTCATAGCGGGGGAGGCGGCCGGTCTCCTGGATCCCTGGGGATTCGGCATCCGGCTGGCCTTGGAGAGCGGGCGCGTGGCCGCGGAATCCCTGGCCGAGAGCGCCGGCGAAAGGATCACGCCCCATATACGCTACCGCTATCGCATGCAGGAGATACTGGAACGGGAGGTAAAACAGCGGCGCGACCTCTCGGCGGGAGTGGGAGACCTGGATACAACCTCGTTGAGCGCGGGCGGCAGCCGCGCCGCCCGCCGCGACCGGCGTGCCCTGCGCCGGCGTTTCTCCCGCTAGGTCGCGATCGTCGCCGCCGGCCGTAAGCACTGCAGAGAGATGTAAGAAGACTTATAGCGTGGTTCCCTATCCAAGAGAGGTATGTGCGCGAATAGAGGAAATCTGAAGATACCCGGGCTGGTTCAGCGTGCGCTCCCGGAGAGATCGAGGAACCTGATGGTGGGGCCGGTCTCGATGTTGAGGTGATAGGGTTCCTGCAGCTCGAATATCTCCCCGTCCAGGCTGTACCCCTCGCGGCATTCCATGGCCACGCGGGACGCCCTCTGGTTGAAGAACTCCTCCTTGGGGTAGGGGGGTTCCGCGCCCTTCGCCCATAGCAGCCTGGGCAGTTTACGCGCCATCTTGAAGATGGGCACGCTGGTGGCCAGGACGTAGAAGTCCCCCTCACCCTCGTCCCGGAAGGCATCGAAGGTGATCACCACCACCTTGAAGGTGACCGCCAGGACGATGGTGAACATGTCGGAGGGTACCTCGAAATCGTCTATGGTCACGCGGGCGGGGGTGAGCCCGAAGACGTCCTTGTAGCGGGTGCGTTTGGTCGCTCCCCCGAATGCGCATTTCGCGAAGAGGCCGGCGGCGGCTATCGGCCCGCCGTTTGTCTCGCGGTAATAGACGCGGTGGAAGCGGTAGAGGGCGCCGTTGCCGTATAAGAAACCGTACTCTTTCTCGGTCACCCCGCCCATCTCGCGCGTCACCCGCAGGGTGGGTACTTCCACGCAGGGCGGTTCGTTCAAGCCGCGGGTGGCGTCCATGGCCGCCCGCAGCAGCTCCGGCGCCGTTCCCTTTATCTTGAGGTGGTCGGCGAGCAGGTTCATGGTTCCGCCCCGCAGGGGGAAGAGTATGGGGATGCTCTCCGCGCCTTCGCCGTACTTGTTTACCATGTGGGTCACGGCGCGCTGTACGGTGCCGTCGCCGCCGTTGAGGCAGATGAGGCGTTCGCCGTGGGAGAGGATGCGCTCGATGGCCCCGTCTATCTCCTCCATGGTCTCCGTCTCCACCACCATGCCGCCTGAGCCCACGATATCCGGGATACCGTATTTCTTGTAACGTCCGAAGCGGTTCTTGCCCGCCTCGACGTTGGTGAGCACGGCTATACCGAGGAGGGGCAAGGGCAGTACAGCGTAGACGGCGGCGTCATCGACGCCGCAGGAGAGCATCATCGCCGCCAGGGCCAAGCCGGCTGAAACATAAAATATATGATGAAGCCATGCTCGCTTCCGGCCGGCCCTGCCTGATCTCGCGTGCATATTCACCTGCGCAGGTCGTGAACCGGATACGCTTAAGGTATCCTACCACCCCCGGCGGCCGCCCGCCAAACCCCCCGGGGCGTCACCCCGACATGGACATGCCGCCCCCGACCAGACCCGCCAGGGAGAAGATGAGGAAGATATACATTCCCACACCCATGGAGATGCCCTCGGTGCGTACGATGGTGGTCAGGTTGGTTATGGCGATGCCCAGGGCGAAGATGGAGAAGAGGATGGCGATACCCCCCAGGCCCCTACTGCGGAAGAGGAGCATGAGCACGGCGATCAGGGCTATCAATCCGCCCAGGATAAGCGAACAGAGACCTGTGAAGATGGGGTACCCATCGGAGTAGATGAAGAACGCGTTCACCACCTCTCCCGAGCCGGCACCTCCGGCCTTGCCGATGTCGAACCAGTCCCATCCGGACAGGGACATGAAGCCCCCCGGTCCGCTGCCCCATGACATCCAGGTGCTTACGAGTATCAGTATCCCGGCCACCAGCACGACGAGTGAGCCTATCCAGAACAGGCCGCCCCTGGTCTTCTGTGCATAGGCCGGCGCCTGGGCGTAAGGGGCCGGGTAGGGCGCCGCGGGGGGCGTGGCGTAAGGCTGCTGTGCGTAGGTGCCGGGCGGCGGCGCGGGCTGCGCGTACTGCGCGGGCTGCTGGTACGTGGGTTGCGCGGCCTGGGGCGGCGGCGCGGGTTGCACGGGCGGTGTGATCTCCGGAGCCGCCTGCTGAGGCGGCGGGGGCGCGGCCGGGGCTGCCTGGGGGGGCGGGGCCGCTTCAGCTGCCGGTGGCTGCGGCGGCGGAGGTGCGGCCGCGGGAGGCGGCTGTGCCTCGACCTGGGCCGGCGCCCCCAGAGAGGCGCCGCACTTGACGCAGAACCTGGCATCCTCCTTGTTCTCCTGGCCGCACTGTGGACATACGCTCAATACCCTCACCCCCTAAAGGACGAATACTATTACTCTCCGACGCGGGTCACCTAAACAAATCATGCTGCAGTTGATGTTTCGCGATGTAACCGCCACGAATATGTCTCCGACATCTCCACTTCATTTATTCCCCCGGTCAAACCTATTTCCTCCCCTGCAGCAGCTCGACTCTCCAGCCGTCTTCCTCACCGCGGCAGCGGACCCGTCCCTCTGCCTCCAGCTTATCCAGATGGCACTTGAGGATCTGGGGACCGGGAAAGAAGGCGATCATGGGGTTCGAGAAGACGCGCGAGGAAAGCTCCGGGAATGTCACCGGCCCACCCGCCAGTTCCCCCAGGATCTTGTCCTCGCGCCGCATGAGCCTCGCCCTCGTCTTCTCCACTTCCGCCTGGGGCGTGGTGCTGATGTTTCCATGTGAGGGAACGAGGAACGAGGACGGCAGCGCGGACAGCCTGTCCAGGCCCGCGAGAAAACCGCCGAGCCCACCGGAGGATGGAGCGTACCAGGCAACCACGTCTCCCACGGCATCGGCGGTGAACAGCATGCCGATATCGGGCTCGAAGAGGGAGACGAGTCCGTTGGCGTGGCCGGGAGTCACGATAACCCGGAAGGCGAACCTGCCCAGCTCGAGTTCCCCTTCGGGATCGATGGAATCGGTGGCGTCGGCCCTGGCCATGGGGCAGAGATTGCTGAAATATTCCAGAATATCCGGGTTTTCAAGCATAAACGGGTTTATGCCGTAGCGCAGGGGCAGATCCATGTCGAAGGTTTCGTTCAGGCGCGAGGGTTCCGCTGCCAGCGGTATCTCCACGGGGTGGAGGAAGATGCGTGGCGAGATCTCCTCCAGCAGGTAGCGCATGGCCCCCATGTGGTCGGGGTGGGCATGGGTGAGCACCACGGTATGGATATCCGTCATTAACAGGCCTTGTGCGATGACGAACTCCTTCAGGCGGAGGTAGGTATCCTCGTGGCCGCAGCCCACGTCCACCAGGCAGGCGCCGTCGCTATCCCTGATGAGGAGCACGTTGGCCGATGCCGGCCAGATGGTCTCCCTGTCCTTGTGCAGGCTGATATCCTCGGGAAGCAAAACCGCTCCTTTCACTGGCACGGTTGATATTCTACCGCATGTTCGCGGGGCGTTCCCAACCATGCCCGCACTGCGGGCACAGCCCTGCTTTGGGATATCGAGTACCTTGCCGAATAGTAGAATAGCGGTACGAGGAAGAACATACATGTGACCTTGTCCATATCGTGGTTCTCATGTGGCCTGCGGCTTCCGACCCGAGCCGCCGCCATATGGAGGAGATCCCGGGGAGGTAGTCATGAGTAGTCCGAGCAAGAGATCCTTGATGTTGGCCCTCACAGCGGGGCTGGCCGTCTGCATGTTCGCTGCCCTTTCAGGATTAACGGGATGTGGAAGCGATCAGTCCAAGCAGGACTTCGTGAACGGCGTGCTCTCCATCATCGAGGAGAACCAGTCCCAGACCGAGATCGCGCAGGAGGGCCAGGCGGCCTTCACGGCCTACTACCAGTCAGGCTTCACCGATCTCGAGAGCGCCGCCGCGGCCGCCGAATCCTTCGTCAAGAGCAACGACAAGGACGAGCTTTCACTTCAGGAGCTGGAGGCACTGGAGAAGCCGGACGAGGCTGCGCAGGGGATCGTGGACGTGCTCGTCGCGGGGATCGAGACCATGGACGATGGCAATTCGGTTTACGTGGAAGAGCTCGCGAAGGCCCCGGAACAGAGCGTCGAGGAGAGATCCCAGGTGTTCGTCGCCGCCGGCCAGGTGATGGGAATCTACATCGAGGGGATCAGCGCCATAATCGTCTCCTGCGATCTGCTCCTCGACTATGTGCAGACCAACGGCCTGGACGGTGAGGAAAAGATACAGAGCTGGCACGACAAATTCCAGGCCGAGAAGGAAAACCTGGAGCAGGCCCTGGAGTCCATGTCCGCGAGCTAGAAGTATTCACCACCTCTGAACAGCCAAAGAGGCAGCCCTCTTTGAGGGCCGCCTCCGTGTTCCACGTATACGGTTCAGGCGTCGGGGTGGAACTTCTTCCCCTTCACCTTCTCGGAGTAGCCGGCGTAATCGAGGTAGCGCGTGAGGCCGCCCATGTAGAAAGGGTAGCCTGCGCCGAAGATCATACAGATGTCTATCTCCTCTGGCGCTCCCACCACGCCGTCGTCGAGCATACGCCAGCATTCGTCGGCCAGGGCCTCGCTGACGCGATCGCGCATCTCCTGAGGGCTTATCTTCTGGGGCGGTTCTGCCTGCTTCCAGAACTCGCGCACCTCGGGATCGACCTCGCCGTCAGGCCCGTAGACGCCCGGCTTCCTGCGCGCCACCAGCTCCTTGAAGTTGTCGCTCATGGTATAGCGGTCCGGGAATGCGTCGGCGAGGGTCTCCCCGGTATGCAGGGCTATGGCCGGTCCCACCAGGGCCAGTAGGGTGAAGGGGGGCATGGGGGTTCCCAAGGCCCACAGGGCCTCGTCCACTTCCTTGAAGTCGTTGCCCTCGTCCACCAGCTTCACCGTCTCCGCCATGGAGCGGAGGAGCAGGCGGTTGACGATAAAAGCGGGGGCGTCCTTGCACAGCACGCAGCGCTTGCCCAGCTTCCTGCCCACGTCGAAGGCGGTGATCAGCGTCTGGTCGTCGGTCTTCTCCGCCTTGATGATCTCCAGCAGGGGCATGGCCGCCACGGGATTGAAGAAGTGGAAGCCCACTACCCGCTCGGGATGCTTGAGGTCCGAGGCCATCTCCGTCACCGAGAGGGAGGAGGTATTGGTCGCCAGGATGGCGGTCTCGGAGACGAACTCCTCGAGCTCGCCGTAGACCTGCTTCTTGATGGGCATCTCCTCCAGCACCGCCTCGATGATGAAATCGCAGTCGGCCATGTCCTTGTAATCCAGGGTCGGCTCGACCAGGTTCATGATCCAGGGGACCTGGCCCTTATCGATGCGGCCTTTCTCGGCCTGGCGGTTGATCTCCTGCTCGATGTAGCCCATGCCCTTGTCCACGAACTCCTGCTTGATGTCCTTGATGACCACGGGCACCTTCATGCGGCGCAGGAAGAGCACCGCAAGCTGGCTGCCCATGAGCCCCGCGCCCAGTATCCCCACCTTCTTCACCGGCAGGGGGGCGCCCTCGGGAACACCAACCGGTTTCTTGGCCCGCCGCTGGGTGAGGTCGAAGGCATAGGCACCGGCCTGCATCTGCGGCGAGGGGATCAGCGTCGCCAGAGCCTCGTCCTCCAGGGCGAATCCCTCGTCCACCGTGTTGTCCTTCGCCGCCGCGATGTTGTCGATGGCCATGTAAGGCGCCCTGGAGCTGCCGTGCACCTTGGAGTCGGCCACGGCCCTGGCCTGTGCCACCAGTGCGTCCAGGTTGGACCAGTCGGGTTCCGGCCTCTCCACCTTCTCCGTGCCCTCGAGCAGTCCCACCGTGAACTCGATGGTCCTGTCCAGGAGGTCGACGGGCTCGAAGAGGCGGTCGGCGATGCCCATCTCGAAGGCGGCCTTACCGCCTATCATGCGGTTGTTGTTGAGGGCGTTGTGGATGATGATCTGCAGCGCCTTCTCGGGCCCCACCAGCTTGGGCAGCAGGGTGGTCCCGCCCCATCCCGGGATGAGCCCCAGGAAACACTCGGGGAAGCCCACGGCCGCAGCTCCCGGGGAGATGGTGCGGTAGTCGCACGCCAGCGCTATCTCCAGTCCCCCTCCCAGAGCGACGCCGTTGACGGCGGCGACGGTGAGGAAGGGCAGTTCGATGATGCGCTTGAAGGCCGCGTGTCCCTTGAGAGCTACCTCCAGCGCCTGCTCCCTGGTCTTGTACTGCGGCACCTGGGTGAGGTCGGCCCCCGCCCCGAAGATGAAGGGCTTGCCGGTGAGGATCATGGCCTTGACTCCGGGCTCCGCCGTGACGCGATCGAGGCATTCGTTGAGACTGGCCAGGCCGCCCATGCCAAAGCTGTTGGGCTTGCGGTAGTCCTCGCCGTTGTCCATGGTCACCATGGCGATCTTGCCGGCCGCTGAGTCGAAATAGGTATCTTTAAACTTTGTTACCAGCTCGTCAGCCATCTCTTACCTCCTTTTCTTCTTCCGCCTTCAGTTCTGGACGTTCTCGAAGATCATGGCCGCGCCCTGACCCAGACCCACGCACATGGTGGTCAGGCCGTACCTGGCCTCTGGGTGCTCCGCGAAGTAGTAGGCGAGCTGGGCCATGAGGCGGCATCCGGATGAGGCCAGCGGATGGCCGAAGGCGATGGCCCCTCCCCACGGATTGAGCTTGGGGTCGTCCGGCATCGTCATGCCGAATTCCTGCATGAAGACGATGGCCTGCACGGCGAACGCCTCGTTGAGCTCTATCACGTCCATCTCGTCGAACTTCATCCCCGCCCTCTCCAGTACTTTATGCGTGGCGGGAACCGGGCCCAGCCCCATGATCTCCGGCTTCACCGCCGCGAAGGCGTACTGCACCAGGCGCATCATGGGCTTGAGTCCGTACTCCTTTACTGCCTTTTCGGAGGCAAGCAGCACGCCGGCCGCGCCGTCGTTGAGTCCCGAGGAGTTCCCCGGCGTCACCCTGCCCTTGACCCGGAAGGGATAGCGCAGGTCCTTCATGCTCTCGACCGTGGCCTCAGGCCTGGGTTGTTCGTCCTTATCGGCGACGGTCCAGCCGTTCCCGCTCCATACCGTCATGGGCACGATGATGGGGTCGAACTTCCCTTCTTCCAGGGCTTTCTTTGCCTTCTGCTGGCTCAAGACGGAGTATTCGTCGCATTGCGTCTGGTCTATATCCGGGTGCATGTCGTGAAGGTTCTCGGCGGTCATGCCCATGTTCAGGGCGCTCTGGTCCACCAGCTTTTCCGCCAGGAAGCGCGGGTTGGGGTCTGCGCCCTGCCCCATGGGATGGTGTCCCATGTGCTCTACGCCGCCGGCTACGATAAGATCGGCGGCTCCCACCTGTATCTCCGAGGCTCCAAAACAGGCGGAGGTCGCGCCCCCGGCGCACATGCGGTCTATGGCGCATCCCGGGGTCGTAACCGGCAGGCCCGCCAGGATGGCGGTGGTGCGGCCGATGGTCAGCCCCTGATCTCCCCACTGCGTGGACGCGGCCCAGATATTGTCGTCTATCTTGTCCCTGGGAACGTCCGGATTCCGCTCCAACAACGATCGGATTACCTTGACCACCATGTCGTCCGCACGTGTCTGGGCAAAAGCACCGTTCGGCCTGGCTTTACCGAAGGCGGTGCGGCAGGCATCGATAACGTATACTTCCTGTAATTCCCTGGCCATAATTTCCCCTCCTTCTGGCTATCTTGGGCGCTGTTGCCCGGCGCCCAGGCTCAAGGGATATACAACAGCTATATGTAAAGGGGTTAGCGCCCCGCTTTACGGATCTGCCGGCATGCTATAGCCACTTCCTCCGTCGTTGCTTTGTGCCGGCCGGACTTGATCTCGCATCGATCCTGTGTCGACTTCACCTCCTTGCGCCTTACGCGACGAGGCGCGCCGGTGCTCCTTCAGACCTTGGCACAGGTACTCTCCGCGCATCACCGTATCTATGGAACGAGGCACCGGGTCCCCGGCGTTCGTCGAGGTTTGGGGCTTGAGGGACTGTCAGGGGAATTACTGCGTTCATTGCTGCGACCTCATAGATATTGCATTCACTCTCCACCGTTCATTATAGGTTTCCCGTCCCGGTGAGCGCAATAAAGATGTCAGCTTTAATACCTCCGGAAACAGCAGATAAATGCCGCTGCGGTGCCGCTCCCGCCTGCGGGATGTCACCTCTTGCGGGCCTGCATTATATATACCCACTTGGTGAAGCGCCGGAACGCACCTAATCGCGCCCCCGCAACCCTCAGGCGACCGGCAAACCGGACGGGTTTATGATAGGAGTATGGAGATCATAATGCGTGAACGTCGCTCGCCCACCTTGCACGATTTTCCCTACCGGGGCGAGAAGCGCAAATGCTACCACAAGTGGATCATCAACGTGACCCCACCGGGAATGCAGCACTGTCAACATTCCTGTCTCTACTGCTACGCGAGAGACGCGTTCTATTCCCGCAGCCCCGGGGAGGGCATGGTGGTTTACTCCAACCTCGCTTCCATGGTGGCAAGAGAGCTGGAAGGGCTGGAACTGTGCCCGCCCATCTCCATCTCCAACGTGACCGATCCATGCCAGGATGTCCCTTCGCTGCGCCAGGCGGTCAAGGAACTGGTCGAAGTGCTGGTCGAGTGGGGCGTGAGCTTTCACGTCATCACCAAGGGAGACCCCTCCTTTCTCGCCCAGGTGCGTGGCTTTCCGGGGAGGGGCAGGTTTTTCCTGGCCGTTACCATCGAAGGGCCCCCTGAGATCCTGGCCGCGCTCTCCCCCCGGGCTCCCCAATACGAGAGCAGGCTCGATGCCCTGCGCTGGGCGTCCTCGCTGGGCCAGCCCGCCCTGGTGCGGCTGGACCCGGTCATCCCGCCCCTGTGGCGAGCCCTGTACGGGGATACATGGATGGAGAAGGCCCTGGAGGTCCTGACGGACTGCGCCGCGGCTGGAGCCGGGCACGTGGTGAGCTCGACGGGGCGTTTCTCGGCTGCCACTCGCGATGTCCTCGCCGGTTTGGAACGGAGTATCTCGGCGCACGGGGAGACATCCCTGCGTGGAGATTACGCCTACGACCGCTCCTATACATCCAGCGGTTACATGCTCCGGCACGACCGGCGCCTCGCCCTCCACCGCGCCTTGCGCAGCGCCGCTCAGGAGCGTGGCATGACTTACGCCGTATGCCAGGAACTGGAAGCGTCGGAGGCGGACACCCCCGGCCTACCCCACTGCGAGGCATACGCCATGCCCTTCTCCCGCCGCGTGGGAGAGCGGGAGTTCGCGCCCGTCGCCGGCTGTACCGCCAACTGCCACCAGGGCTGTGCGGGCCTGGCTCGGCCCCCCTGTGGAAGACCGGAGCTGGCGGCGTCACGGCCGTACAAGACGTCCCTGCTCAAGAGAACGAGATCAGGTACCCGGAGCCGATGAAAGGCCTTTGATAACGAAGTCGAGTGCGTATCACCCGGGGAGATGCGCCACTTATCCCGCCCGGGGGATAGAATTGATATGACCGGAAAGCGCGGAGAAGGGAGGAGCGTAAATGCACGATCTGATCGACGCGGGCATGGTGGAGACCATCAGGAACTCGGGGAACATGGCCACCGGCCTTCCCCCCCGGGTCGAGATCCTGGACAAGCACGGCCTGCCCTACGACCGGGAAGCCGAAAACGTCATCGTCTCGGGATGCCAGATCCTCTATCTCCTCCCCCACATGCTCTCCTCCCTCGCGAGGGTCCTCGACGCAGGGGGTTTCTCTTACACCTTCCTCTCCAGGGAGTACTGCTGCGGTAATTATCTCTACCGCCCGGCCATCGCGGCCCGCGACGACGCCGCAATGGCCGCATGCCGCGAGCTGTCAAAGGAATTCGTGGCCTTGAACCTGCTCGCGGCGAAGGAACTGGGTGCAAAGCGCCTCGTTATCTTCTGCTCCCCCTGCTATCCCATCTATAAACACGCCTTCCCCGGGGAGGACATCGTCTTCTACCCCGTCGCCATGGCCGAGGCTATGGATAAAACCGTTTACGAGAGTCAAGTGGACTACTATGCCGGATGCTACCGCCTGCACCGCAGGTTCTCCCCCGTGCCCATGGACCTGGAATCCACCGAGGAGGTCTTCTCCCGCCTGCAAGGCCTGGAGGTGCACCGCATAGACGCCCCCAGGTGCTGTTACAAACCCGAGGGGGCCGCCCATATCGCGGCGAGCGTCACCACGTCTACCCTGGTCACCATCTGTACGGGATGTTACGGCCAGGCCCTGGCCAGCCTGCCGGAGGGCAGCGGCATCGAGGTCCTCATGCTCCCCGAACTGGTCGAAAGATCCCTCTGATTGCCGGGGGTCAGCCCTCCATTTTCAACGTTGGGGGTCAGGCCTCAACGCCCGGGGTCAGCCCGGAATTTATCGTGAGGAGCGCAGCGACGTGGCGGCATTCAACGTGATCGCCTATGTATGTGCTCAGACGAGACCTTCGACGGATCAAGTTGAATGCATCGGTCGTTACAAAGGAAGGAGGCGCCGAAGCGCCTCCCAAAGGGGAGCTATAAGCCACCGGCGGATAGGGCTATTTCAGGGGGTGGAATGTGCTGATTCCATCTCATGCTATAGGGCATATGGGGTTGGCCGGCAGCTTATAGCGTAGGGCTTTTTTCAAAGTTCAAAAAAATCCAGCCCCGAATGGGGCTAGATCTTCTACAGACTTCGTCCCACCCGTTGGTTTGAAATTAGCAGAGTTGTATATCTATGTCAAGCAAATCGGACATACTTGTTTACTATCGGGAATGATATATATCAGGCCAGGTTTCACGACTTCAGCACCCGCTTTCTCCCAGATCGCGCATCTCCTTCTTGATCCTCTTCGCGGCCCGGCGAGTGAGCCTTTCTTCCTCGCGATCCCTGCCGAATAAAGCCACCTGCCGGCCCTGTTCTCTCTTGCTTCTCCTCGGGGTCCTCACAGGCCTCCTGCCCCTCGCCTCCAGAGCCCTCTCAATCCTGGCTTTCACCCTGCGCGAGAGTTCCTCCAACTCCTCTGCAACCCCCTCGCGTCTCGGGATAAGGCGCAGTTGCACCGGCTCCGGCGGCTCTTCCTTGTGCACGAAGGGCAGTTTCTTGCTCTCCAGGGATTCCGCGGGTACCAGCACCTTCAGGGCCTGGGGCACAACGGAGATATTGATTACCTTGCCGGCATCGAACTTGAAGACCTCGCCGTCTATCTGGGCATAGGTGTCTGATTTACACTCGACGCGCATGCTGCGTACCTGGTGGTAGGAGACCAGGCGCGAAAAGCCATGTCTGCCGTTCAAGCAGGCGAAGGCGAAGAGTACCAGCCCGTAGACGTTGGGCATCTCCCTGCCGATGGTCAAGCCGAGAAGGCCGTCGTTCATCTTCGCATCGGGATGTATCTTTATATAGCGGCCGAAGAGAGGAGCGTTGCACAGGATGGAGATGAGTACCCAGTCATCCAAGGTCTGCCCCTCGTAATCGAAGCGGACGTGGTATTTCTTCCTCTCCTCGAAGAAGCATATGCGCAGCCCGCTGTAGAAGTAGGCGGGGATGCGGAATCTCTTCCACTTGTAGGCGCCGTCGGCGATCTCAGAATCCACCCCCAGCCCCCAGGTTACGGCGGCATAGCGATCGTCGTAACGGATGAGGTCTATGGTGCGGCAGTTGTTACCGAGAATGGTGCGGAGAGCCTGCTCCTTGTCCTTGCGGTCGTACCCCATGTTGCAGGCGAAGTCGTCGGCGGTGCCGGCCGGGAACATGGCCAGTTTCAGTTCGGTGTGGGGGACCTTCATGATGCCGTTGATGATCTCGTTGGTGGTGCCGTCGCCGGAGACGGAGACTACGACGTCGAAATCCTCGGCCCACTTCACCACCATCTCCTCGGCATGCCCCGCCCGCTCGGTAAAGAGGAATTCGTAGTCCACTCCCGCTTTCCTCAGGCGGTTGAGGAGCCAGATACCCTCCTCCTGTGCCTTGCCGCCACGCGAAACCGGATTGACTATGACCAGGTATCTCCTGTCCTCTCCGGTCTTCGGCATCTTTCACCCCCTGCAAGGTTACGTCGAGAGATTATATTATCATGGCATAAAATACTGAGTAAACATATCTGCGTTTAATGTATGCAACATTTAGGCGAGCGTACCTGTGGGTCCCGGAGGGAATAATATAGGTACAAAAAGGAAGAGAAGGAGGCAAGATGCAAGTAAAGGAAGCGATGAACCGCAATGCTCCCAGGATCCACGACAACGCCACCATCAAGGAAGCCGCCGAGAGGATGGCCCTTACCCAGGCCGGAGAACTGGTTGTAGTCGCGCAAGGCGACCGCGTGGTGGGGATGCTGGGAGCGGAGGACCTCCTGCGCTGCCTTATCCCGGAATACGACGAGCTGATGGCCAAGGGCGGCTCGCCCTCCAGGCTGCACCCGCACCGGCGTTCCACTGACCTCCTGCCCCATCTCAAGGTAAAGGAGGTCATGCGCAAGGTAGAAACGCTCCTGGAACCCGAACAGACACTGGAGAGCGCCTTCGGGCTGCTGCTGCAGAGCGGGGGCAAGACCCTTCCGGTGGTGAGCGAGGAAAGATTGGCGGGAAGCCTGTCCACGGTAGATGTGGCGCGCTCCCTGATGTGGCGTGACCAGGTCTCTCCGGCCCAGGTGCAGCCGCCGGAGGAACGCAGGAAAGGCGGCAGGAAGCAAGGCCGGTAATACGCGCCCGGCAAAGGGATCGAGCCGGGAACGTCTTTCGCTCCCCTCGCTCATCCACACTGCCCGTAAAAGAACCTATAATATGGTTCTTCTCCAAGAAATGTGATTGAATAGATGACATCAGGCCCAGGGGTCAGGCCCGGATTTAGGCCTGAAGATGATGATTAATTTCTTTGAACGCGAAAGCGCGATCATATGCAGAATGACCGCTTTGACATCAGGCCTAAATCCGGGCCTGACCCCTGGGCCTGACCTTCTTTGAGAAGAACCTATAATACAATCCGACCTGAAAGACAGCCGTGAAGGAGGGACCGCAGTTGAAGATCGCAGTGACCGGAAAAGGTGGAGTGGGCAAGACCACCCTGGCGGGAGGCCTGGCCCGGCTTCTGGCGGACGAGGGCATGAACGTCATAGCCGTGGATGCCGACCCCGACGCAAACCTGGCATCCAGCCTGGGCATCTCCGCCGAGGAGATGGCCGACGTTGCGCCCATTGCCGACATGAAGGAACTGGTCGCCGAGCGCACCGGTTCCAAGCCGGGAACCTTCGGAACCTATTTCAAGATGAACCCCAAGGTGGACGACCTCCCCGAAGCCCTGTCCAAGGTACACGACGGGGTGAGGCTGCTGGTGATGGGCACGGTGAAGGAGGGCGGCGGCGGCTGCGTCTGCCCGGAGTCGGTGATGCTCAAAGCCCTGTTGCAACACCTTCTGTTCGCCCGCGACGACGTGGTCATCCTGGACATGGAGGCGGGCTTGGAGCACCTGGGCAGGGGCACCGCGGGCGCGGTGGATGCCATGATCGTGGTCATCGAGCCGGGTATGCGCAGCGTGCAAACGGCGAACACCATCCGTAAACTGGCATCGGACCTCAAGGTGCAGCGTATATACGTGGTGTTGAACAAGGTCCAGAGCCCCGAGGAGGAGGCGATAGTAAAGGACAAACTGGACGGGTTGCCTTACCTGGGCTCCATCACCTACAACCATAACATCCGACGTTCCGATCTCGAGGGGACCAGCCCCTACGACGCCGACCCCGCGTTTGTGGACGAGGTGCGCGCCATAAAGGAAGCGCTCTTCCAGGAATTAGAAAGGGATTCCTGATGTTCGCGATATTGAAGAAAGAACAACTTGCCGAGACGGTATTCTCCGTCATCGTCGAGGCGGAAGAAGTGGCCGCGCGGGCCCTCGCCGGCCAGTTCGTCATCCTGCGCCTGGACGAGACGGGGGAGCGTTTCCCCTTGACCCTCTGCGACTGGTCTGCGGAGGAGGGATGGATCCGCCTGGTGCTGCAAGTGGTGGGGCGCTCGACCCGCAAGTTAAGCCTCATGGAAGAGGGCGATGCCATCCTCGACCTGGTGGGACCCCTGGGGCGGCCCGCCGAGATGTGCGACGGCGGGCACGTGGTCTGCGTCGGGGGCGGCGTGGGCATCGCGGCCATACATCCCATCTGCAGGGCGCTGCGGCAGGCGGGCAGCCGCGTTACCGGCATCCTCGGTGCCCGCAGTTCCGACCTGCTCATCCTCGAGGAGGAGATGGCCGCGGTGACGGACGAACTCATCCTCACCACGGACGACGGCTCGCGGGGAATAAAGGGCCGGGTCACGTGGGCCTTGGAGGAACTGTTGAAAAAAGAGCGCGTCGATCTGGTCGTGGCCATCGGTCCGGCGATCATGATGAAGTTCTCCTCCGCGGTAACGCGGGGTTTCGAGGTCCCCACCAGGGTGAGCCTCAATTCCATCATGCTGGACGGCACGGGGATGTGCGGGACCTGCCGCTGTGAGGTGGCGGGAAAGACCCGCTTCGCATGCGTTGACGGCCCCGAGTTCGACGGGCACGAGGTGGATTGGAACCTCCTCCTCTCCCGCCTCGACCAGTACAAGGAGGAGGAGGAGATCGCCCGCAACCTCCCCTGAGATAGAGTACCTCGGTGAAAACATGCACATCATCATCGCCCCGGATAAATTCAAGGGCTCCCTCACCTCGCGAGAGGTGGCGGAGGCCATTGCGCGAGGGTTTACCGCAGGTTGGCCCACTGCCGAGATCGTCTCCTGTCCCCTGGCGGACGGGGGCGAGGGCACCCTGGAGGTGCTGGTGCATACCACCGGCGGAAGGACGGTGGATTGCGAGGTGACCGGACCCCTGGGAGAGCCGCGCCACGCTCCCCTGGGCATCCTGGGAGACGGGCAGACCGCGGTGGTGGAGATGGCCGCCGCTTCGGGGCTGGTACTCGTCCCGCCGGAGAAGCGCGATCCACGTTATACGACGACGGCAGGTACCGGCGACCTCATCCGCGCAGCGCTGGACATGGGTTTGAGCCGCATTATCGTGGGCATAGGGGGAAGCGCCACCAACGACGGCGGCGTCGGTATGGCGTCCGCCCTGGGGGTGCGCTTTCTCGACGACTGCAGCGAGGACCTCCCGCCGGGAGCGATCTATCTCAATAACCTCGAGAGCGTGGACCTGAGAGGTCTCGACCCCCGTATCCTCAAGACCCGTATCGTCGTGGCCTCGGATGTCACCAATCCGTTGCTGGGGGATGCGGGCGCTTCACGGGTCTACGCGCCCCAGAAGGGCGCCAGCGAATACGACGTCGAGCTGCTGGAGAGGGGCCTGTCCAGGCTGGCCGAAATCGTCTCCGCGACCCTGGTCCCGGGGATCGAGGACAGGCCGGGGGCGGGAGCCGCGGGAGGGCTGGGCTTCGGGCTCATGGCCTTCCTGGGGGCTCAGATCAGGCCGGGCGTCGAGGTGGTAATGGAGGCGGTCGCATTTGAGGAGAAGCTCTCCGCGTGTGACCTGGTAGTGACCGGGGAGGGCAGGCTCGATGCCCAGACCGCCTACGGCAAGACGGTGACCGGCGTAGCCCGCGCCGCCGGGCGACGCGGCATCCCCGTCCTGGCCCTGGGGGGAGAGGTTGCGGAAGGAGCCGAGAAACTCCATGAGTCTGGCGTTAAGGCCATGCTCAGCATCGCCCCCGGACCACTCGGCCGCGAGGAGAGCATGCGCCTCGCGGGTCCACTTCTCCAGCGCATCTCACGCGAGATAGCTTCTCTCCTAAACTCCCTCTAGAATAGTAAAGCATGATGGGTATGCCGAACGGGAAGAGGAGCGGCCGCACCTGTCAATGCGACAAGGATATGAATACCAGGTTTTGACACCGCGTCCGAGGGCTAAAAGAGTTGAGACCTTACAGGGGGGAGGCAGGAAGTGAGAAGCATAGACGAGATAACCAGGCCGAAGGAATACCTTCCGCCTACGGACCAGGTAATGGGGCATATCATCAGGGAGTGGGC
Source organism: Actinomycetota bacterium (assembly GCA_016931915.1). GTDB lineage: Bacteria > Actinomycetota > Geothermincolia > Geothermincolales > RBG-13-55-18 > SURF-21. Next base: position 42,277 of record JAFGDU010000088.1, on the reverse strand, counting down.
AGAAAAGGAAATCATACCCCTCCGCAGGCGTTTCGATGAAGACTGGAGGAACCACCGCATCATCGAGCCGGCCTTCCACAAATTGATGGTGGATATGGGGATGCAACGGGCCTCTTTTCCCGAGGATCTGGGCGGTCTCGGCATGGGTCATTCCGAACATCTGGGCACCAGTTCATTCCGCGTGCTCGAGGAGATATCCAGAGCGGATTCGGGTATGGCCGTGGCCTACGGGGTGACCTTCTGGCCACTGTTCATGATCTGCAACGAGCCTCACGTCAACCGCAGATTATGCGAGGAGTTCGCTCCCCTTTTCTGCCAGAGCGACGAGATCCGTTTCGCCGCCAACGCCATGACCGAGCCACAAGGCGGGGCCGATATAGAGAACCTCGATCTCCTGAATGGGAGTACCATCACCACCACGGCTACACGGGATGGAGATGAATGGGTGATCGACGGGCATAAGCTCTGGCCTACCAATACCGGTGGGATCGCGCACCTCTTCGGCGTAGTGGCTACCACGAAACCGGGTTCCGACGATCCGCGCGACTTCGCCTTCATCCTCGTTCCCGCCGATACCCCCGGGGTCACCCAGGGCGACCCCTACGAGAAAGCGGGGATGGCCGCGGACAAGAACGGAGATATATGGTTCGAGAAGGTGAGGGTGCCCAGTTGGTATCGTGCCTGCGGGCCTGGAGACGACTTCAAATACTTCAAGGAGGTAATATCCATAGGCAACCTGGGCAGCATAGCCATGGTCTCCGGCTGCATGTTGAACGTATACGAGACGCTCCAGAAGTTCACCTCCAGCCAGACACTGCACGGCAGGCCACTGAAGGAGAACGACGCCGTCGCCGGGGTACTCGCAGATGTCGTGCGGGATGTCGAGGTCATTCGCATCACGGGATACCAGTACGCGCGCATGATAGACCGCCCTGACCTGTACGGAGAGCGTTGGTCGGACGAGATCGTCGCCAAGGGCCGTGCATACAAATACTTCGCCTGCGACCGCGCGGTCGAAGACATCGCTAAGGCCATGAACCTGATGGAATCCTGTGGGGCGGACAGAGAGTGGGATGTGGAAAAGCACTGGCGCGACCTTAAGATAATCCAGCTGTGGATGGGTGGCAAGCAGCTGTGCCAGATGGAGACCGCCCGCTGGTTCTATGTATGCGAGTCTTTGTAGCCGCAGGCCGGTGGTTTCTCGCTCCTCTCTCCCCGGAGGTGGCGGTCGAGCGCGACGACCTCCCTCATGAATCAGTACGGTGGCGCTGTGCTATAATCTTGGGGTGAGTGAAAAACCTGCATAGGCGGTGATTTGTACATGAGGCGGGCCAGGTTCGCCGTATTTTTTACGGGAAGAGAGAAGTGGAATGACCTCGCTCGTTGACCCCTTTTCAAGGTCCATAGATTACCTGCGCCTGGCGGTCACCGACCGCTGCAATCTGAGGTGCGTCTACTGCATGCCGCCCGAAGGGGTACCCCACCTGCGGCACGAGGATATACTCACCTATGAGGAGATCGTACGTTTTCTGCGCATCTCCGTGCAGGCGGGTATAAACAAGATCCGCCTCACCGGGGGAGAGCCCCTGGTCCGCAAGGACCTCGACCATCTCGTGCGCGAGATATCCTCCATGCGCCAGGATGTGGACATATCCCTCACCACCAACGGTATCCTGCTGGCGCAGCAGGCGGAGAAGCTGGCGGCAGCCGGTTTGAAGCGCGTGAACGTGAGTATCGACTCCCTGGACCCGGCGACCTACCGCCGTATCACCCGCACCGGTACGCTAGAGCAGGCCCTGGAGGGCGTGGAGGCCGCCCTGGAGGTGGGCCTGGACCCGGTGAAGATAAACGTGGTGGTGCTCGAGCAACTCTGTGACGAGCTGGAGGGATTCGTAAACCTTATATACCGCCTGCCCGTGCACGTCAGGTTCATAGAATACATGAGCCCCTGCGGGGTCTTCGACAGCTCCTATTACGTCTCCGCCGAGGAGGTAAAAAACCGCCTCGCGGGTTACGGGGACCTCACATCGGCACAGCCCCCCGTAGGCGCCGGTCCCGCGCGTTATTTCAGCCTGCCGGGCGCCCGGGGCATGATGGGCTTTATCTCCCCGGTGAGCTCGCACTTCTGCCCCGAATGCAACCGCCTGCGCCTCACGGCGGATGGCAAGATGAAACCCTGCCTCTTCTCTCAGGACGAGGACGACGTGAGGGAGATACTACGCAACAGCCAGGACGACGCGCCCGTGCTCGAGGCCATCCGCCTGTCGCTGTCCAAGAAGCCGCGCGACCACGGCGGCTTCAAGGTGCAGAGCAGCAGGAAGATGTCCCAGATAGGAGGCTGACTTGAGCGCTGACAAGAGCAGGAGGACGAGGAAAGAACTTACCCACCTGGACGAAAAGGGCAGGGCCAGGATGGTGGATGTCTCGTCCAAGCGGATAACCGCGCGCATCGCCGAGGCCAGAGCCAGTATCAGCATGGAGAGGGAGACGCTGGACCTCATCCTCGCTGACGGCATAGGGAAGGGTGATGTGCTGGGCACGGCACGCATCGCGGGCATCATGGCCGCCAAGAAGACGAGCGAGCTCATCCCCATGTGCCACCCCATCGCCATCACCTCGGTGGATCTGGACTTCAAGGTGGACAAGAAGGCCTCTACCATAACCGCGCTGGCAACCACCAGGACCAGGGACCGCACCGGCGTGGAGATGGAGGCCCTGACCGCCGCGGCGGTGGCCGTCCTCACCGTATACGACATGTGCAAAGCCGTCGACCGCTCCATGACCATAACCGCGGTCCAGCTGGTAAAAAAGAGCGGCGGCAGGTCCGGCACATACATGCGCGAATAGGAGTGGGAATAAAAATGTCTGAGAGCGAGATTGTCGCCGTCTGCACCAGTTCCGAGAAGCACGTACAGAAAGAAGCCGTTGACGAGGTTATGCTCGTAGTGGAGAAGGGCGTCGAGGGAGATGCCCACTTCGGATTCGGCCACCGCCAGGTGAGCCTGCTGGCGGACGAGAGCGTGGACAAGATGCGTGCAAAGGGTCTCAGCGACTTGAAGCCCGGGGCCTTCGGCGAGAACCTCGTGACCAGGGGCATCGATCTGTTAAGCCTGGACGTCGGCGACCGGCTGAGAGTCGGCCCTGATGTGCTGGTGGAGGTCACGCAGATAGGCAAGGAATGCGTGGACCGCTGCGCCATATATTATGCTGCCGGGGATTGCATAATGCCCCGTGAGGGTATCTTCGTGCGGGTGATCGAGGGGGGGAAGGTCAAGCCCGGCGACATGATAACGGTGGTGGAGGGATGAGAGAATACCGGGTTGCCGTGCTTACGGTCAGCGACAAGGGCTCGCGGGGGGAGAGGGAAGACCTCTCGGGCCTCGCGGTAGAGGAAGTGGTCTCCGGGCAGGGCTGGCAGGTGATAGCAAGTGAGATCGTTCCCGATGAAGCAGGCGTCATCGAGGCAAGGCTGCGCTATTTCAGCGACGAGCTCGGTGCGGACCTGGTACTGACCACGGGGGGTACCGGCCTAAGCCCGCGGGACGTGACCCCGGAGGCTACCAGCCGCGTGGTCGAACGCGAGGCGCCGGGGTTCGCGGAGGCCATGCGGGCTGCATCGTTGCAGTTAACACCGCATGCCATGCTCTCCCGCGCGGTGAGCGGTATACGTGCTTCAACGCTCATCATCAACCTGCCGGGAAGCCCTCGTGCAGTGAGGGAGAACCTTGAGGTGATCCTTCCGGCCCTGCCCCACGGCCTGGAAAAACTCTGTGGCGGTGAGGAAGAATGTGCCACTCCTTAGCGGCTCACAAGCATATTGTACGAGCTTATGAAGACACAGCGATCGTCGGGGCGGGTATGGGCGTAAACGGATCAACAGGCGAAAATGCGCTCCCTAACCGATTTGAAAAGGGATATGAAAAAGGTATAATAACTCTGTCTTTCGCCCTATATGGAGCATGACCGTGACATCGCATCGCCGGAGGTAATAGTGCTTACCAGAAGATTCATTAAGATGATCGAAACCAGGGCGGACAAGGTGGCCAAGCTTTGGTTGAAGGAAGTAAAGCAATCAAAATATACCCCCACGTATCATCATTTCCCCGAAGAGATGCTCTTCGAGCGCGCCATGGCCGTCTACGAGAGACTGGGATACTGGCTGAGCCCTGAGACCAAGAAAGAGGAGATACGCCATTTCTACATGAACCTCGGCCAGCGCCGGTTCCAGGAGGGCTTCCGTCTCGAAGAGGTGATCATGGCCCTCATCCTGCTCAAACGATACCTGTGGCTCGAAGTCATCTCTGAAGGTTTTACCCAGACGAACCTTGAGCTTTACCAGGCCCTGGAGCTGAACAACCAGGTAGTCCTCTATTTTGACCGCGCCATTTACTACGCCACCTTGGGATACACGGAGGCCATGGACTCGGCGAGGGCGATGGGTCAATATTAGTCCCACTGCGATAGCACCCCGGCGCGCACCTTCACGGGAAGAACAGCGGCTGGTCATTGCGGCATAAGCCCGTTTCCTCTATGCTCACTTTTAGATCAAAAGCGGAGGTTAGCGAGTGGAACTGATCCTGTTGAGGCACGGAGAGACGGAATTCAACCGCGCGGATGTCTTTCGCGGCCGCGTCGATCTGTCACTGAACGAACGCGGAAAAACCCAGGCGCAGGCCGCGGCCGATTACCTGTCGGGCGAGGATTTCGAGTCCTTTTACTCCAGTCCCCTTCTCCGCTCCATGCAGACCGCCGAGACCGTCGCGGAACCCCATGGCGGTAAGGTAAGTCCCTGCGATTTCTTCATCGACGTGGATTACGGGCATTGGAGCGGCAAGAATATCGAAGAGATCCAGGGCGAGTGGCCACAGGAGTTCGCCATCTGGTCGGATGATCCGGAGATGGCGGCCTTTCCAGGAGGAGAAGCGGTGAAGGGGGTGCGAGAGCGCCTCTACGAGGGGTTGGAGTGGCTGTCGCGGGAACACCAGGGTACCGTGCTGCTGGTGGGGCACAAGCTCATTAACCGTATCATCCTCTGCATAGTCCTGGGGCTTCCGACCTCCGGCATCTGGAGGGTGGAACAGTCGAATGGAGCCGTGAATTTCATCTCGCGCGGAGAGCGGGGGTGGGTCCTACGCCGCATGAACGACGTCAGCCACCTGCGAGGTCTCGAGAGCAGGGAACAGCAGACCTGATCGGACGGGCGAGGTGTATAATGTACGCGTTATACGAAAGGGATCGTCTATGAAGGGTTCAGCTACGAGCGTGGATTACACCCTGCGCAAGCGGTCGGTACTGCGCGATTATCGCAGCGGTCGCCTGTCCGTCTACGATGTCTGCGACGCACACCCGGAGATAAGGCGCATCGCCGTAAATGTCGGCGAGAATACGCGCAGCATCTGCCCGATATGCAAGCGCGAGAGGCTGCGCCTGCTCAATTTCGTCTACGGCCGTGAGCTTGACCGTGACAACGGCCGCGTTTTCCCCACCCAGACGATTTTCGACGGTCTGAGGGAGAAATACAGGGATTTTACCTGTTATGTTGTCGAGGTCTGCACTGGCTGCAACTGGAATCACCTCATACGCAGCATCCATTTCGAGAACACGGGAGGGAACTGAGGATGTGTGAATCCCATGCCTACCTGATCGAGGGCGACGAGGAAAAACTGATCATGGAGGACGTGATAAACGTCAGGGAGGAAGGCGGCAAGGTCGTACTCTCCAATATCATCGGTGAGGAGAGCGTCCTCGAAGCCGAGGTGGCCGCCATCACCCTCCTCGAGCACAAGGTTCTCCTCAAACCGCTTGGCTGAAAAAGAAATCCCACGTGTATTTCCTTTCCGAATGTACACGTGCCAGGCCTGGACAAAACCACGCTTTCACGGCTGGATTCCTGACGTTCTTCGCTGTTTTATCCAGGCGACTGGCACCGTAGCATCTGGAGTTTCTCTGTCGCAACGCGATACTCAATCGAGCTTGCTGCGTCGGCTTCGCCTCCTCGCAATACGACTTCTCGCTGCGCGAGAAGTCTAGCTTTCGCGATACAGGCTGTCGAACCCTAGTGGTAAAACCGCGTAAAGCGCGGGTAACCGACGGGCAAACGAGATACTGGATACCGATTTCCATATAAACTCAATTGAAATGTCCATTGATTTGGTGATATAAATATGATCACAGAGGGATTGCCGGTAGAACCATACGGTTATATGGCCTATACACAGCAGCAACACAAGCAGCTCTCTCCCCAGCACAATCGTTCCAACGGCCGCAGGCGTATTTAGCCGTCTAAAAAGTACAGGCTGGAGGCACTGCAAGAGGGGGGGAGATGATGCGTTCCGTTTCTCGAAGGCTTATCGTATTCGCGCTGCTTGGCTTGCTCATCATCCTGGGACTAGGGGGGGCGATATCCCCTGCCGCGGAGGTGTCGCAGGATGCAGCGGAGATATCCGACGGCGGCTGCGAGGTCCAGCGCGTCGACGAGACCTGGGCCATGTGGGACGGTGCGAAGCTGCCGGTCTCGGTCTTCTATCCCGCGGACGCGGACGAAAACGCTTCCTTCCCCCTTGTAGTCTTCATCCATCCCTGGGATACGGAGAAGCTCGTCTTCGAGAGGCAGGCCCAGGAGTATGCGAGCCGGGGCTACGTGACCCTCACTTTCACCGTGAGGGGCTGGTTCGGCACGGAAGGCCGCATCGACTGCATGGATCCGGAATACGAGGTGCGCGACATCAGGCACATCATCACCCTGGCAAGCGAGGACGAGCGCTTCCCCGTACTGTGGGACGATAAAGGACCCGTGGTCGGCGTAACCGGGTACTCCATGGGCGCCTGCCTGTCCTTCCTGGTCGCACCCCGCGAAAACCCCAGGCCCGGCGACCCCGGGGATCCCAGGATAAGGGCCGTCGTTCCCATGCACGGAGGGGCCGACCTGGTCTTCTCCATCATGCCCAACGGCGCGGCCAAGGCCTTCTGGGGTGTCTTTCTGGTCATAGGGTCATACGGGGGCAACCTCGCCGGCCTGTTCGAGAACATCGTCAACATCGCCATGCGCCAGGACATGGGGGGCTGGCAGAAGCTCAGCGCCCTCATCTCATCCCTTACAAAGCTGTCGCAACCCTTCAGCAACGTGACCCCCGACCTGGTATGGATAGTCGGGGCCGCGCTACAGCGCCGCCTGGATGACGTCGAGGAAGGGAGGCAGTACCTGCGGACCCGCTCCGCCAGGTACTGGTGCGACGAGGAGTACGACGGCATCGTCGAGCATCCCATGGCCGCCCCCATGCTCATGGTGGCAGGCTGGAACGACGATATCTTCTATGCCAACGAGGGACTCGAGGTCATCTCCACCATGATGGATGCACCCGCGCGCATGATCATCACCGATCACGGCCACATAGGCGGCATGGGCAACAACTTCTTCATCGACCTTCCGGGAGGACCGGAGTACGACTGGGTAGAGGAGCAGGTGAGGATGTGGTTCGACCATTATCTGAAGGGCGTGGACAACGGCGCCGAGGACGAGCCCCTTCTCTCCTTCTACCGCGACAGCGACCCCGACGACTACGGCGAGGCCGATACGTACCCGCTGCCCGGCACCACCCCGACCTCCATGTACCTGGGCGGGTCTGGAGGCGGAAAGCTGTCCGCAAGCCAGCCGGGCGATGCGAGCTCACCCGACCTGCTCTTCAACATCGGCATCACCGGCTCCATCTCGCTCCCCTATTATCAGGACATAACGGAGATGGTGGGGTGGGAGTTAATGGACATCCCCAGCAAGCTCGAGCTCTTCGAGATACCCCTGACGGAGCGCAGCTACCTTTCCGAACCCCTGGGCGAGGATCTGACCATCATGGGTCCACCCACCATCGAGCTCTATTACCAGTGCTCGCAGACCTTCACCCAGTTCATCCCCTGGGTCTACGAGGTCGCCCCGGACGGCACGGAGACACTGATAAGCAGGGGCTATTACGAGGGCTACAACGAGACGCCGTGGTCCATGAGCAGCACCGGCCAGGGGGTGGAGATGCAGGCCTGCTATCACCGCTTCTCGCAGGGAAGCCGCATCAAGCTGGAGCTGGCCACCGCCGATCTCCTCATGACCTGGCCGGTGTGGGGATTCAGCATCATCCTCCTGCATCACCGCGGGGACGCGGCGTCCCGCCTCGTCCTGCCCGTCGTCCCCAACGGCTCCTGAGAGAAAAAGAACCGGGTGTATGACTCAGAAATATAAAAATATCCCGGTTCAGGCATAGCCTATATAGAAACCTCTGCACGGGAACCGGGGGTCGGTCCGAAGCGACATTGGGAGCAGTCTGAGCGACAGGAAGATCAGGCTCCGGATATGCAACCTGCGGACAGGAGCGAGGACCGCTACCCCCGGGCCCGGGCACCCAACCATCGCATAGCCCGATATAAGAACCCCCCGCAGGGGAACTCCAAAGTAGGTAACGCATAACGGGATCTACAGATGAGTCTGATACCCGTATGCATACCCAACCAGCCCGGGAACCGGGGGTCGGTCCGAAGCGACATTGGGAGCATGCATGCATTAATGGAAGCTGAGAGAATGTAGCCCGTGCGGGTGTCGTCCAGTATAGAATACTCTGCCTGGGAACTGCGGGGTCGGTCTGAAGCGACATTGGGAGCAGCATATATGAGAGAATTGCCCGGCTATGGATATGCAACCTGCGGACAGGAGCGAAGACCGTTACCCCCAGGCCCAGGAACACCAACCCTACAGGAGCGAGGACTGCTACCCCCGGGCCTGGGCAGATCAATCATCCTACGTCAGGCTGTTCTCCGGGAGTTCCCCTGCGGCGCGAGCGCCGTACCAACAGCCATACGATCATCGCGATCACGGCCAGGATCACGAGGTAGGGAAGGGCATAGAAGAATCCTATGCCCAGCTTCTTCAGACCCCTGCCGAAGTTTATGAAGGCATCCCCCACCGAGGCCCAGAAACCCTCCACGTCCTCTTCGTCGGGGGACTTCTCGTCCACCGACAGGGTAAGGGTGGAAAAACCGACCTGCTGATCGAGGAAGTTTATCCTCCCCTGCACCTGCTCTTTCTCCAGCTGGATGGAGTTGAGGTGTTCGCGGATGGTGATCATCTCCTGTACGGTCTGTGCCTCCGCGATAAGGGAGAGATAGAACTCCTCCTCCGCCTGGAGGTGCCGGAGCCTGCTCTCCAGGTCCACGTACTCCGCGCTCACGTCGTTCGTGGACACCTGTGTGGACACCACCTCGCCCAGCGCAGACACCTCGGCCACTACCCCGTCGAACTTATCCGCCGGGATGCGCAGGGTCAGGGTGGCATAGGTGAGGCCTTCATCGTCCCGGCTGGCGCTCTCACCTTCCACGTAGCCTCCCGCCGCGGAGGTGATAGCCACGGCATCCTCCCTTATCTTCGCGTAATCGCCCTTGGCCGTCTCCATCTCCATGAGCGCGGTCTTGATCACCATGAGCTGGAGTTGGGGAAGGGTCGAGGAAACCGGGGCGTCGGCTGTGACCGAGGGCCCACCCGCGGCGTAAGCGTCTTGCTCCTCCATCATCTCGGCCGACAGCGTTTCAATCGTGCCCGACTCCCAGCCGGACTTCGCCGTATCTGCCTGCTGTCTTAGGGATTCGTCCACCGTATCGTACAGTCCCGGCTGGCTTCCCTCGCCACACCCCAGAACCGCGGCGGTCACCAGCACCAGAAGGATGCACGCCGCCGTCACAACACAGATCCACCGCTTCCTTGTCATCTTGCTACCTCCCGATCCGCGCTCCCTCTGCCCATGCGCAATAAGACGCGCCGGCGAACCGAACGGGTTCCTTGTATGCCAGGTTGCGCGGACGTAGGAATGACGCGTATATTTTCTACAACTCTTCATTAACGTCGGGATGATCCAGAGGTGAGCTAAAAGATGGGTGCAGAGGACAAGAAAAGCAAGGTGAAGATACCGCGCGCCGTCATGCCCGAACAGGACGCGGAAGCACGCAAGGGCAATTTCGACGAGGTCGCCCTGGGCCTGGGTGAGGAGGCGGCCGTGAGAGAGGCCTCGCGCTGCCTGCAGTGCAAGAAGAAGCCCTGCGTTGCGGGATGCCCGGTGGAGATCGATATACCCGCCTTCATCGCCTCTATCGAAGAGGGCGACTTCATGGCCGCCGCGGCCAAGCTCAAGGAGCAGAACAACCTCCCGGCGATATGCGGACGGGTCTGCCCCCAGGAGACGCAATGCGAAGAGGTATGCACACTGGGCAAGAAGGGACAGCCCGTGGCCATAGGCAGACTGGAGCGCTTCGCCTCCGACTACGAAGCCGCCCAGGGCGAGCCGATCATCCCGCCCAAAAGCCCACCCACGGGCAAGAAAGTGGCGGTCATAGGGGCCGGTCCGGGCGGCCTCACCTGCGCCGGCGACCTCGCCCGCATGGGTCACGACGTGACCATCTTCGAGGCCCTCAACGCCCCGGGGGGAGTCCTCACGTATGGAATCCCGGAGTTCCGCCTCCCCAAGGACATCGTCATACGCGAGGTGGAATACGTACGACGCCTGGGAGTGGAGCTGAAGCTGGACCAGGTTATCGGCTGCAGCTATACCCTCCAGGAGCTCTTCGCCCAGGGCTACGATGCCGCTTTCATCGCTATCGGAGCCGGCCTGCCCATGTTCATGGATATCCCGGGCGAGAACCTCAACGGCGTGTATTCCGCAAACGAATATCTGACGCGTTCCAACCTCATGAAGGCCTATCTCTTCCCCGCTTACGACACCCCTATCAAGAAGGGCAGGAAAGTCGCGGTCATCGGGGGGGGTAACGTGGCCCTGGACAGTGCGCGTACCGCCCTGCGCCTGGGGGCGGAGGAGGTCAGCATAGTCTACCGCCGTTCCCGCGCGGAGATGCCCGCCCGCGCCGAGGAAGTCGAACATGCGGTTGAGGAAGGCGTGGTGTTCAAGTTCCTCACCCTTCCCGTGCGTATCCTGGGCGACGAATGGGTGCGCGGCATGGAGTGCCTCGAGATGGAACTGGGGGAGCCCGACGAGAGCGGCAGACGGCGCCCCGTCCCCATCAAGGGCTCGGAGTTCGAACTGGAGGTGGACCTGGTGGTCATGGCCATCGGGACCAGGGCCAATCCCCTGCTGCCATCGTCCATTCCCGAACTGAAGCTGAATAAATGGGGCTATATCGATGCGGACCCGGAGACGGGGCAGACATCCATACCCAACATCTTCGCCGGGGGAGACATCGTCACCGGCTCGGCCACGGTGATCGAGGCCATGGGAGCGGGCAAGAACTCGGCGCGCGCCATCCACAAGCTGCTCATGGGGGAAGAGGCGCCTTAATAGCTGCCCACGGACGCGGTTTCTCCGTCCGACAACCCGGCGAATATCCCGTGGAGGGGAACATTCATCATCGCACATCTATCAAATATGCCGTGTGGAAGCGGCTGGCACGAGGCCGCCGGCGCAAAGCAAATGTTCTATAATTAAAAGGCTGATGATCGAAGGCCTTGAGTCCTAAGCGAGGTGAGGGAATGGGTTTCATCGACAAGCTGAAAGAGCAGGCCTCGAGTCTGGGCTCCCAGATCGACCAGGCTCTTGACGGCACCAAGCAGAAAGGCCAGCTAGGCTCCTTACGCAAACAGCGCGGAGAGATGGTGGCCCAGTTGGGAGAAAGCCTGCTGGAGCAGTTCCGGCAGCAGCAGCTCGACGTGGAGCAGCTGCGACCCCAGGCGGACCAGATCTTCAACCTGGAGTGGCAGATAATCGAGGCGGAGAAAGCCATAGAGGCCCAGAAGCAGGCCCAAGCTGCGGCTCCGGCCGCTCCGCAGGCCCAGGCTGCGGCTCCGGCTCCTCCCCAGGCACAGGCTGCTACTCCGGCTCCTCCGGCGGCCCCGGCGCCGCCCCAGGCACCCGAGACGTCCACGGGAGCAGCCACTTGCGCATCGTGCGGAGCGGAGATACCGGAGGGATCCGCTTTCTGCCCCGGCTGCGGAGCAAAAGCCTGAGAGGTAATGAAAAAGACGACGCTGGCTGGAGGGTAAGCGTATTGGCTTATCGCGGGGCTCTGTCCTTTGCGATCCTGTTTGCGTTGCTTATCTACCTCGCGGCAGCCGGATGCGGACAGGCCACCCCGGAAGAGACGGTTTACAGATTCCTCGGGGCGGTCCAGTCTCATGATAGTACGGCCATGCGATCCTGCGTAAACCCGGAGGCGCTGGACAAGGCGGCAAACGGGGAGGGTGAGCTGGCCCGGCAGTGGGAAGAGCTGCACCGCAGGTACATGGTTAAGCCGGTCAACTGGCGCATGGAGTTCGAGGGTATAGGTCTCGAGACCTCCTACCTGGGCCAGGACCGGGCATTGGTAAGGATTGCAAGCGGAAGGTGTGAGCTGTATAAACTGAAGGAGGGCACGTGGGAGACCGCAGGTGAGATCGATTTCTCCACCCAGGATTTTGTGCCCCTGTATGTGGTGGCGAAGGAAGGACGATGGTACCTGGAGGCCCTGGATCTTTACATCGTCTACGGGCTGGAGAGCATGGCACGATCATGAAGGGAGAACGACAGGTTGTTGCCTGGACATCGGCGCGATATAACACGACATCCCGGAAGGCCTGAGGTCTGGTCAGGCAGGCGCGACACGCTGCCCTCGGAGTCCGCCCGGCTAGATTCACGAGTGAGGAGTAAGGGGGTCGTTCTTGAAGTGCCCTAACTGCGGCTACGAGAACCCGCAAGGCCGTCGCTATTGCGAGGAATGCGGGGAGAAGCTGGTTGATCTCGAAGCCATAAAAGCTCGCGCGCGCAGGCGTTCCCAACGGGAGGCGGCAATTACCAGGCGCGAAGCCCAGAAAGATGGACTGGACGCGGAGGAGGCGGAGAGGCGCAGGCGCCGGGCCCGCCGGCGCACCAGTCCCTGGTTAGCGCTGTTGATCATCCTGGTCATGGTGGCCGTCATCGTCATCATCGTCATCGTCCTCGCAGAGAGCGAAAGCGGCCCGGAGAAAGCGGTCAAGGAATTCTATAACGCCATCAAAGACAAGGACATCATGATCTATCTTAAGCATACGGAACCCGAACTGTACAAGATGGCCGAACGGGGCGAATACCTGCCCGACCCCTATACCGAGGGCATAGATTACGATTCATACATCCTCGAGGATCTGACCACGCGCCTGGTCATCGAGGAGGGTGATTACGCCGAGGTGGAGGTGACAGGTGGTTACTTCGAGGGTGTTTACAACGACGGCAGCACCAGCGGAGGGATAGATTTCTCGCAGTATCCCCGCCTGGTGAGGCTGGTAAAGATAGAGGACACCTGGATCGTACAGGATTACCAGATGATGAAACTCCCCTATCTCTTCGCGGAGATAAATACGGAGGAATCGGAGTTCCCGGAGGCGGAGGAACCGGGCTGATACGCGCCGGACCCAGGATCCCGGCGTTTCATGTATCGCTCAACATGTGTATCCGCGACAATATCGGCCGGACTGGCTGACAGGCGCTCTGTCGTAAACTATACTTATACGGAATATAAAAGGACGAGGAGGTCGCATTTGCACGCGAAGCGTTTCATCATCTACCTGCTGGGAGCGGTGGTTCTCATTATCTGCGCTGGGTGCGGCTGGAGCAGCGGGCCACCCTTCAGCGGCGACTACGCCGACTTCGACCCCGAAACGTACAATGCGGTGGAGAGCGTTCCCATAACGGCGGTACAGGCATGGTTCGCATCCATGGAATTCATACGCAGCCCGAATGAAGAGGGCGTAATGGTCCCCAACCGGGAGCTGGGCAGGGACTTCGACCTCTGGCTCACCGTGGTCAACCCGATATTTCTCCAGGACCAAGAAGGGCAGTTCATCGGCACGGACCAGGTGGAGGAGCTGCGCACGCAGTGGAACGACCCGGAGTGGGAAGTGGAGTTCCTCGACGTCAGCATGGAAGAGTCCAGCAAGGATGGCGATGAAGCCACGGTCAAGCTGGTCTCGGGCAGCATACGCTATATCGGGGAGTTTTTCGACAGCCCCGAGTGGCGGCAGGATAGCTTCGGCGACAAGCAGGGTGAAGTTTACCTGCAGTATTACGAGGACAGCGTCAACGACCCGCTGCAGTACATCCCGGGCTTTGAGGATATAGCGGGCCAGGGACGCTGGGTGGTCATCGGCGGCCTTGACTTCTCGGAGGACGAACCCTGGGGGGAGCAGCAGGGCTCCTAGGTTCTTCCCCGCACCCTTAACCCACGCTCAATCCAGCCAGATAATCTCCGGCGTGATTATCCCGTTTTCGATGCTGAGTACCGCACAGGAAAGGCGGTCCGAGAAACGCCGGTCGTTGGGGGTGCCCGGGTTCACGAGCAGGGTCCCCTTCCTCTCCGTGATCAGCGCCTTGTGGGTGTGGCCGAAGACGACGACATCCACTCCCGAAAAGCGGGACATAACCCTCCTCTCGATCCCCATGGGCGGCCCCCAGCCATGGATAAGCCCGACGAGCTTGCCCTCCACCTCGACCACCGTCTTCTCCGGTAGCAGTGATTTCACCTCGGGCAGGTCCATGTTCCCTACCACCGCCCTGGTCGGGGCCAGGGAATTCAACTCCTCCACCACCGACATATCGATAAGGTCCCCGGCGTGCAGGATGAGATCGGCGCCCTCGCACTCCTCCATGAGCCGGCCCGGCAGGGCATCTCCCACCTTCGGGATATGCGTATCGGCTACCAGCATCACCCGCGCCACGTTCCCACCTCTTCTTTAATACCCGCACGCTCCTCGGCTTGCTTTTCCCGTGCCTTGATATATTATAAGGGTGGCCAGGGAGCAAGGATGATACATAAGAAGAAGAAAGAACTGCGCAAGAAGGTCCAGGAGCTTCGCGACAGCATAGATCCCGAGGAGAGGAGCCTCCTTTCCGCTCGTGTCGCCAAGAACCTCTGGACGGTCCCGGAGTTCACCTCCGCGGGGTCGATACTCTTCTTCATCTCCTTCCGCAGCGAGGTGGATACCATCCCCATGATCGAACGCGCCCTGGACGAGGACCGCATCGTATGCGTGCCCTGCACCGACTCCGGGAACAAAGCCATGGTCGCCTCCCGCATCTTCAACCTCGACGGCGACCTCGAGCTGGGCAATTACGACATCCTCGAGCCCAAGGGGGAGTGCATGCGGCCCCTGCCCCCGGAGGACATCGACGTCGTACTCATGCCCGGGGTTGCCTTCGATTATACGGGCGGCCGCCTGGGCTACGGCGGCGGCTACTACGACCGCTTTCTGGAGAAGTGCCGTCCGGGCTGCAGGCTTATCGCCGTGGCCTTCGAGCTCCAGGTAATCGACCACGTGCCCTGCGCGGACCACGACGCGCACATCCACAAGATAGTCACCGAGAAGAGGGTCATCGACTGTCCCGCCTCCTGTGCACTGCATTGAGCGCCGGGCCGTTTCCCATCACCTATTACCCACGTCCGATCTGTCGCCCGTAGGGTGTGGGTCAGCGTTTTGCGTCTCCAGCCGCAGGCGAGAGATGCCAAGACCTGACCCCATTTCCCATTACCTACCACCCACGCAATCGTTCTGTCCCCCGAGTCGCGTGGTATAATCAACCAGGACTTTTAGCAGTTTTTTTCGAAAACAGGAGTGAACAAGCGTTGGAGGAGAATAATGCTCGGCAGGGGAGGCCGCACGCAGAGACGGCTGGGCCGCCGGGAGATACTGATCTTCCTTACAGTCCTCGGGCCCGGCTTGATCACCGCCATGGTCGACAACGACGCTGGCGGCATTGCGACGTACTCGGTCGCCGGGGCGCGCTTCGGTTACGAGCTCCTCTGGGTGCTGACCTTCACCGCCATCCTGCTCGCCCTGGTACAGGAGATGACGGTTCGCATGGGCATGGTCACGGGCAAAGGCCTGGCCGCGCTCATACGTGAGAGATTCTCCCTCCGCCTCACCGCCTTTATCATGTTCACCCTCCTAGTGACCAACTTCGCCAATACCATTTCAAACTTCGCGGGGCTTGCCGCCAGCATGGAGCTCTTCCATATCCAGCCGTGGATAGCGGTACCGCCACTGGCGGTGCTCATCTGGTGGCTGGTGGTCAAGGGCACCTACAAGCGAGTAGAGAAGGTCTTCCTCGTCGCCTCGCTCGTCTACATCTCCTATATCATCTCCGCTTTCATGGCCCGACCGGATTGGGGGGAGGTGGGCAAGGCCCTCGTCACTCCTTCGCCGCGTTTCGATGCTACCTATCTGGCCCTTACCGTGACCATCATAGGAACCACCATCGCTCCCTGGATGCAGTTTTACCAGCAGGCGGCCATCGTGGACAAGGGGCTGGATTCCTCCAAGATAAAGTACGAGCGCGTGGATACTGTTATCGGCTCCCTGCTCATGACGATTGTGGCTATGTTCATCGTCATCTGCTGTGCCGCTGCCTTCTTCAACAACCCCGAGGTGGGAGCCACGACCATCACCACCGCCGAGCAGGCGGCATCGGCCCTAACCCCTATTGCGGGCAGCTATGCTTCTTATCTTTTCGGCCTCGGATTGCTGGTCGCGTCCCTCTTCGCCGGCTCCATCCTCCCCCTCTCCACCGCATACACGGTATGCGAGGCCTTCGGGTGGGAATCGGGGATAGACCGCAGCTACCGGGAAGCCCCGCGTTTCTATTTCATCTATACCTTCTTCATCGCCGGGAGCGCCCTCCTGGTGATGATACCCGGCATGCCGCTGGTCCTGCTGATGATAATCTCGCAGACCATGAACGGTATTCTCCTGCCGGTGATCCTGTTCTGCATGCTGGCCCTTATCAACGACCGTGACGTTATGGGCCCATACGTCAATCCACCCTGGCTGAACAAGGTGATGTGGGCGGTTACCATCCTGCTCACCCTGTTGACCCTTATGATGATAGTCTCGACGTTTTTCCCGTCTGGCTGATTTGGGAGGTGGCCGAGTGATGGATGAAAACGCATTCTCCCTTATCTCCTTCATCAAGAGGGAGGTAAGGGACGCGGAGGACCGCGAGGTGGGGCACGTTCAGGACATGGCTTTGGACATGGGTTCCCAGCCCCCCGTGGTCACCGACCTGGCCGTCCATCTGCAGTGGACTGACCGCATCGGGGATCTCATCCTGCCCCGACCGACCGAGGATATCGTTCTGCTGCTGCCGTGGACGGAGGTGGATCTACTGGAACCGGAGATCCTGTATCTCCGCGAACCACACCCCCTGTTCCAGGTCGTCTCGAGCAAAGGCAAGGTCTTTGCTCGCAGGGATATCCTCAACAAGCAGATCACCGATGAGGAGGGCAACCGATTGCACCGCGTGGATGACGTGCTCATGAGGCAGGAGGGAGTGCTACTCTTCCTCGAGGGTCTGCAGGTAGGTACGGAGTGGCTCCCCGCGGGCGGGCGCATCGGGAGGCTGGTGAACCGGTTGAGGAGCCGCTACAACCACCCCGGGGAGACCAACGTCATCCCCTACGAGGCCATCTTGCGCGTAGACGAGGAGGCCCTGGTCATCCGGACCTGAAGCAGGCGTAGGTTAACGGGTGTTCGGGCTTGGCTTAGGTTTGCCCGAGCCCGAGAATAACGGTCCTTGAGCAAAGTCTCGCCGACTACTTCCTATGTGGTATTGCTCAGACGGATGGGGTTCACCTGATTAAGTAATAGCGCAGATGGGGTCGCTGCGACCGATCTTTAGTACCCCCGCATGCGGGATCTGTACTCAACAATATAATGTTTAAGGAGGAAGACGTATGAGAAAAGAAGAGGCACCTGTTGTTCAGAGTGCTGTAATCGGTCTCGCATAGTAACTGAGGGAGGGAGGATCATGGCTAGGGTAGTTGTCGTGGGCTCCGGTATCGGAGGGTTGGGGTGTGCCGCGCTACTGGCCAAACAAGGTCATGAAGTGCAGGTGTTCGAGCGCAATGACTTCATCGGGGGGCGTTGTTCGTCGAGCGAGAAAGACGGAATGAGCATTGACAACTTCGCCCATATCTTCCCCATTGGGAACAAGGGACCCCTGGGGATGATAGCCCGGGAGGTAGGCGAGAGGATAGAGTTCATACACCATGACCCTGCGGCGCTCGTGTACGACGCGCGAGGGGGGAAGGTCAGAATATTCCCCGAACCCCTGGACATCACTCCCCTTCCCGCCCAGGCTCGCATGGCACGCAACCTGGGTGTCAAGCCCAACAAGGCTTTCGGCTCGGCACGACTGTTCCGCAAGATCCTCAAGGCGAATGACGCCTTCATCGATGCCAACGATGACAAGACCCTCGAGAGCTTTATCAACGAATATACTGACGATCCAAACGTACACCGTTTCATGAACGTCTTCTGCTATATGATGTTCACCATAAGCTACCGCCGCGCATCGGCAGGTGAGTTCATCTATTGTTTCCGTGAGATGTCCAAGGCCGCAGACATCAGCTACCCGAAGGGATCTGCGGGCGTCCTCCCCATCGCTTACCGGCGTGGGCTCGAGAGATACGGCGGACAGGTCTTCCTGCGTGATCCCGTGCGGCGCATAATATGCCGGGAGGGCAAGGTAGCAGGAGTGGCCACCGAGACCGGCGAGGTGGAAGCGGATATCGTCGTGTCCAATGCCGGGATAGATCTTACCCTGGAACTGGCGGGCGTCGAGAACCTGGGGGAGGAGTTCGCCGCCATGGCGAGACGGCTGCAGTACTCTGGTTCAGGCGCCGTCGCCAAATACTTTCTCTCGAAGCAATTGGTCGACGCGCCGGTCATTATCCATATTCCGGACGCGGATGCGGGCAGTATGTTCTCTTTTATAGAAGAGGGAGGCACCCCCAGGGACCTGATGATGATGATGCCGGTGGTGGACAGGTTGGACCCCGGATCGGTCCGCGCGGGCCATTCGCTGATAATCGCCGCAACCCCCGGGGTGGCCGAGCCAGGGAACGAGGCGACGGGCAGGTTACTAGAGGCCCTGGAGAGACAACTCTTCCGGCTCTTCCCCGAGATGGAAAACAACGTTATATGGAGACAGGAGGTGAGGCCGGAGCACATCGCTCGGGCAACGGGCAGAAAACGCGTTGGCGACAGCGTAGGTATTGCCCAGATCCCCGGTCAGGTAGGGAGAAACAAGCCATCGCCGCAGACGCCCGTGGAAGGCCTCTACCTCGTGGGCATGGATGCCGGCGCAAGGGGCATAGGCACCTGGCAGGCTGCAGCCAGCGCGGAGAAAGTAGCCGCCTTGATCGGGGAGCGAAACCCGGCTTGAGGGCTGTGATCCATTGAGGGCAACCTTCGGTCATATGGACGGCCGCATCGAAGACCGCATCCGTATCGATCTTCATATCCCGTTCACACCGTCGTCTCAGAGGTCAGAGGAACGCAAAAGGAGGGCGCCTGAGGGCGCCCTCCGCGCTAATCTTTGTGCTGGTTCTTAATAGTCTTTCTCTGCGCCTTCCAGGGGCACGAAGCGGTCGGCCAGCTTCTCCAGTACCGCGGGCATGGTGGTGTATTCCATCTCGTCCAGCGGCAGGCGGTGCGGCTCGAAGGGGCCGTGTGCGCGCAGGTAATCCGCTATATCCAGTGCCTTCTGGCGCGCGTTGTTGTAGCTGGGATCCGCGAACATGTCCCTGGGTCCCACGAGCTTGCCTCCTATGACCTGGAACCCGAGTGCGACCACGCGGGGCGGCCCGTCGAAGCGGGTGGGCGTATCCTGGTCGGTGCCTACCGGCATAAATGGACCGTGATGGCTCCCGCGCATCCAGCCTGCTACCGTGTAGGGGAAGGCGAAGGGCTCGAGCACCTCGCCCACGGCCGGCAGCCCGCTCTGGCAGCGTACCGCCATGACCGGGTCGTCCTTGCCCACGTAGCGCCCGGCCATGAGGAACAGGCGCTGGGTGGAGGTCACGGCCACGGGCTCGTCATCGTCGCCCTTACGGAAGATGTGCTTGATAACGTAGCGGGAAGGGGCGCCGATGAAGACCAGCATGTCGTAGAGCTCCTCGGGAGTGTTGAAGATAACCTTCTTCTCCTCGATAAGGTCGTGCACCTCGAAGCGGAAACCATCGTGCATGGAGGGATCGATGACCAGACCGGCGGTATTGAAGGGATCTGCGAACATCTTGTACAGGGGATAATTCCACGAACCGGGCTCGGTCTTGTCCGCCAGGAAGCAGATGATGGGCTCGCTCTTGCGCTCCTCTATCTCCATCTCCGCGTAGCCGGGGCCCATGCCCCTCAGGTTTCCGGAGAAGGCATCGGAGAGCAGGTCCTGGCCCGCACCGTACTGGCCGAGCTCCTTGGCCACGTCGGTTACCTTCTCGAAGGTCTCCCAGGCAAATTGGTGTATTTCCTCGTTGTCGGGGCCTTTCTCGTGAGTCATGATCAGGGCGATGTCGTCCCCGCACTTGGCCTGGCAGTAGTCGAGGATCAGGCCCTTCTCCTTGGCCTCGGCCAGGAGTTCTCTCGTGTGGCTCAGCATCGCCGGGTGGACGTCTGAGTGGCCGACGTACCCGCCCACATCAGCCTTGATTATGCTGAAAGTGACCTTCATGGCATTACCTCCTAAAATCCGTTTCGACGCTCACTTGTTTAATGTTGCGTCTTACCAGCATCGCCCGCTTAACTGCAGGTCATATGTCACGACAGTCGCCATTATAATATCTATGCAGTATCATTTCAAAGATGCGGAGGCCAAACCTTCCGCGGCAATGACAATGTTATTAGTACCCAAAAGTGGGGAGCGGGAAACTTGACGGAAGCGGTAAAAGAAGTACGGTGGCACTCCCTCGGTGCCGAGGAGGCGGCACAGAGGCTGGACACCAGCCTGGAGAAAGGGCTCTCGGAGGCGGAATCCGCTTCCCGCCTGCGCAGCTACGGCCACAACAGCATCCGCGAGGAAAAGCGCGTCCATCCTTTGATGCTCTTCGTGAGCCAGTTCCGGGATTTCATGATCTACGTGCTCCTCTCAGCGGCGGTTATCGCCGGGGTCGCTCTGCAGGAATACCTCGATGCAGCGGTAATAATGTTCATCATCGTCGCCAACGCTGTACTCGGTTTCTTCCAGGAATATCGGGCGGAAAGGGCTCTGGAGAGCCTGAAACGGTTGAGCGCTCCAACTGCCAGGGCAGTGCGGGATGGCAAGGAAAGGATCATCCCCTCCCGCGACCTGGTCCCGGGCGACCTCATCATCCTGGAGACCGGAGACCTCATACCCGCCGATGCCAGGCTGCTGCAGGCCTTCGGATTGAGGGCGGAGGAAGCATCGCTCACCGGCGAGTCCAACGCCGTGGACAAGGATGTCCCTGCCCTCCCCGACGCCGAGCTCACGGTGGGGGACCGCCGTAACATGGTCTTTACCGGCACCCACATCGTACATGGCCGCGGCAAGGCCATCGTGGTGGAAACGGGACGCAACACGGAGCTCGGGCACATCGCCGAGATGATCCACGAGGCCGAGGAGGAGAAGACCCCCCTGCAGGTGGAGCTGGCGAGGGTGGGCAAGAGGATAGCCCTGCTGTGCATCGGCATCTGTGGGGTGATCTTTGCCGCCGGCGTCCTTCGCAGCCTGGAGTGGTCGGAGATGCTCCTCTTCTCCGTTAGCCTCGCGGTGGCAGCCATCCCCGAAGGGCTGCCCGCCATCGTGACCGTCGCGCTTTCACTCGGCGTGCGCCGTATGGCGGGGAGGAACGCGCTGCTGCGCCGCCTGCCTGCCGTGGAGACCCTGGGATGTGCCGACGTCATCTGCACTGACAAAACGGGCACGCTGACCCGTAACGAGATGGAGGTGCAGGAGATACTCCTGCCGCACCGACCCATGTGCAGGCTAAGCGACCTGGAGGACGGAGCAGGCGGTTGCGACGAGGGAGCTCTACCCCTCCTCGCCGTGGCTGCATTGTGCAACGATGCCAGGGTGCAGGACGGCGAGTTCCTGGGCGAGGGGACCGAGGTGGGCCTCCTGCGGGCGGCTCGCGACCTGGGTTTTCCATACCTGAGCGTGGGTTCGGAGATGCCTCGCCTGGAGGAGATACCCTTTGAGAGCGAGCGCAAGATGATGAGCACCATACATGGAGGATCGGGCTCGGGCAACCCCTACTTCGGGTTCGTCTCCTCGCCCTACATCCTCCTGGTCAAGGGCGCTCCGGAAGCCGTCCTCAACCACTGCAGCCATACCCTCACCGAGCAGGGCATCCAGGACCTCGGCAGCGGCGGCCGGGTCAGCTATGCAGCGGAAGCCGAGGGCATGGCCAACAAGGCCTTGCGTACCATGGCCTTCGCCTGCCGTCCCCTCGAGGAAATCCCCGCGGATCTCTCGCCACAGTCTCTGGAGCACGGCCTGATCTTCCTGGGGATAACGGGAATGATCGACCCGCCGCGCTCGGAGGTCTTAGAGGCCCTGGAGAAATGCCGCAAGGCGCACATCGAGGTGGTGATGATAACAGGTGATCATGCTGCAACGGCGCGCGCGATCGCGGAGGAACTCTCCATCCTCACCCTGGGAAAAGAGCTGGTGACCGGCATGGAATTGACGCACATGAGCGAGGAGGAGCTGGCGCGCCGGGTCGAAAACATCGCCGTATACGCCCGGGTTTCCCCCGCGGACAAGGTAAAGATAGTGCGCGCCTGGAAGGAGGCGGGAAAGACCGTGGCCATGACCGGCGACGGCGTCAATGACGCTCCCGCCCTGAAGAACGCCGACATCGGCGTGGCCATGGGCATCACCGGAACCGACGTGAGCAAGGAAGCCTCGGACATGGTTCTCGCAGACGACAATTTCGCCACCATCGTGGGCGCCGTGGAGGAGGGCCGCATCATCTACGACAACCTGAAGAAATTCATCTATTTCCTGCTCTCGTGCAACATGAGCGAGGTTTCCACCATGTTCATAGGCATGCTCTTCGTCTCAGTGACCCCCCTGCGAGCGGTGCAGGTCCTGTGGATGAACCTGGTGACCGACGGCTTTCCCGCCATGGCCCTCGGGGTGGATACGCCCAATCCGGACATCATGGTGCGCCCGCCACGTGACCCGTCTGAGGGGATACTCTCGTACCGGAAGCAGTTGATGGTGATATGGCAGGGCTTCGTGCTCTCCCTGGGCGCGCTGGCCGCCTTCTTCATCTCCCACTACACGCTCTACGCCGGCGACGATGCCAGGATACAGACGGTGGTCTTCACCACCCTGGTCTTCGCCCAGCTCATGCATGCCTTCAACTCGCGCTCCGAAAACCTATCCTTCATGCAGCTTTCTTTCTTCGACAACAGGGCGCTGGTCGCCGCCCTGGGTTTCTCGCTGGCACTGCAGTTGCTGGTCATTCTCGTGCCTCCCCTGATGCGCCTCTTCGGCACCGCCTACATAGGCGCTGAAGGATGGGGTCTTATCCTCGCCTGCTCGATCCTCCCCGTCATTGCCATCGACCGGGTGAAGGTGATCCTAAGGGGTAGGAGGCCTGCCTCTTAGGATCATCACGTTGAGCGTTGAGGCCTGACCCCCGACGTTGAAAATGGAGGGCTGACCCCAGGTTATTCGGGGGTTTCGGCGGGCTGCAGGGCGGCCTCGGTGAAGGTGCAGTGGGGGTCCCACAGCAGCCATTCGTTGATGTTCAGCTCGTAGCAGGCGCGTATCTGGGACTGTACCTCCGTTACGCCGTATTCGAGGCTGAGGGAAAAATCCTGCAGCCAAGGCCGCAGCTTGCACGGGGTGCCCGCGAGCTTGGCCTGGAAATCCACCAGGCTGTGGTAGACGATATCGTGTGGGTTGGCCTCGGGATTGGCGATCTCGTATTCACCGGTGTTGTAGTGTGACGGGTAGACCATGGGACACATGTAGTCGAGGTACTGCCCCATCATGGTAACGTCCTGGCCGATGCCCATTTCCCCCTGGGGCGAGGCGATAAGCCCGAAGACGTCGGCTGACAGCGCCACGCCGAGGGGTTTCAATCCATCGCGCATATATTTCAGGAAGTCGTTAATGACCTGCTTCTTCTCGCGCGTGTCACCGCCTTGGGAGGGGAACACGCAAGTCCTGGTGTCGCCGTCGGAGGGGAAGCGTACGTAGTCGAGCTGTATCTCCTTGAAACCCTTGCCCGCCGCCTCCACCGCGACTCCCAGTATGTAATCCCAGTTCTCCCGGCTGTAGGGGTCCAGCCATTTCCCGTCTCCCCAGCGGCCGCCCGCGGTACTCTGTACGGCCAGGTCGGGGCGCATTGAGGTGACCACCGGGTCCTTGAAGCATACGATGCGGGCGATGGGATAGATATCGTTGTACCAGCACTTGTCCATCACGCGGTCGATGTCCACGCCCCCCTCGTTAAGCGGACTGCCCACCTCCACGCCCAGCGCTACCTGGCTGGGATAGGCAATCCTGCCGCTTTCGTCCTTGACGTCGATCTGCATCCCGTTGAGTTCCGTCTTCTCCACCAGGTCCGCCATTTGTTTGAAGAAACTGCGGTCGGCGGCGACCCAGATGGAGACGTGGATGCCCTTTATCTGCGGGGGAGGAGCGGTGTCGAGGAGTAGCTCCCTGCGATTTCCGGCCGCGTCCACCGCCGCGATGGTCACCGTCGTGCTCTCGAAACGGCTCACCTCCACCTGGAATGTGCCATCAGCTTCCATCCCGACCCTCTCTTCATCCACCATCAACGCATCGGCGCCCTCGACCCTCCCGGTGATGACGGTGATGCCGTCGTCCCTCACCTCCCATTCATCTACCTGCAATGCAGGCGGTGTATTATCCAGGATGAAGCGCGATGATGCCTCGAGCTTGCCTCCGACCATCACCTCGACCGTATGCTCCCCGTCCTCCAGGGCCACATCCATCGCAAGTACCGATTCCGCTATGGTGGCTTCGGCGGAACGGTCCTCGCCGTCCAGCATGACGGTTACCGCCGCCGGGTCCACGTTGCCCTTCAGGGAGGCCTCGACGTGCAGCGGGGAACCGGCTACACAGCATCCGTCTGCGGGCACGATGTCGCTGGCTGCGGGGGAACCAATGAGTATGATCAGCATGACGATGAGAAATACGGCGCTGCCCAGTCCGACCAGAGCCCATATGGCACGCGGGGTCAGCTTCGTCTGACGACGCCGCAGGCGAGGTTGGGCGCGCGCCCCGGTTATCTTCGCGCGCGGGGTCACGCGAGAGCGCCAGCGGCGGCGGGTGAATATCCTCTTACTGCTTCTGGGGTAATGTGCCACTTTGGGGAACGCGGGGGGTCCTTAACTGTCCCGCTCCTCCTCTCCTAGTAGGTCCTCAGCTCCTTGTCGCCAAGCCTGCTCTGGTCCAACCGGTCTATCATATGCTTGGGCACGGTGACGACATCGGGGTTGCCGTCGCTGCAATAACGGCGCTCAGGGTTCTCCATGAAGTATTGGATCCATGCATATATCCCGCAATCTCCGGTGTCCAGGGAGGGGTCTAAAGCCTGCACGCGGGGAAGCCGCAGGGGGTCGAAATCGCAATCACAGGGTGCGGGGGCGGGATTGGCGCCCACCAGCAGAGAGGCTTCAAACATCACATCTATACCGTCCAGAGAACCGGATGTCAACAGGGAGGGGTTCTGCGGCTCCGAGCCGTTGGGGAGCGCGATGCTCTTCTGTTCGTACTCCGGCAGATACTCCCGGACCAGGCTGATATTCCCGGTTATCTCCTCCAGGACCGACTCGTCGTCCAAGTCGGCCAGGGACGGATGGTTTATGGTGTGGTTCCCGATATCGTAGCCTTTATCAACCAGGAAGGACAGCTTCTCGCTGACATACTCTTCCTGCCCGAATAGGGTCGGAAGAACGTAGAAGGTCGCGGTGATGTTGAAATCGGGGTATTCCTCGTCGAATTGCTCCATTACACCCACGGCGCAGCTCGGATCTATGACCGTCTTGCCGTTCTCGTCGATGTAGCGGAACTGGCTGGGATCGGAATCGTCGAAGGTCAGTATCACCGGTGTAAATCCCGCCTCGACATCGATATTGTTGCTTACGTAATCGTCCAGTCCCACGCAGCGATAGCCCTCGTTGTAGAGGAATTCGAGGTCCGCGCGGAAGTTCTCCGGCGTCCTCGACCACCTGCCCTCCTCACCGATGCGGTGATATTCGAGGACCATCACCGCACCCTGCTCGTTTACCTTGAGCTGGTTGAGCTGGGCCTCGTTCAGCCCGTCTACGATGGCCATGGCATCAACGAAATCACCGCTGTCTCCACCAGAAGAAAGCGCTGCAACAAGTATGATGATGAAGATCACCAGCACTATGGTGCTGATTGCGATATAGAAACGTCGCGTAAACCGCACCCTCTGCCGCGGGCGTCTTCTCACCGGCCTTTCAAATTCTTCCGTCATGTCCACCTTTCAACAAAAACTCAGCACAATGCTATCAGGCCAGCTTATAGTTTAACAAACCTCCCGAGCCGCCTCCAATGATCTAGAGCAACCCGGGAAACCGGCCTGTTATCCCGGCATGGCAACACGCCCCGTTATCTATAGACATTGTTTTCGGGGTCCCTGGTTCCCCCTGCCGAGAGATCCCGATTTCCAGCGCCCGTCGGGCTGCTTTTCAGGGCAGTTCGACCACGATACGCGTATCCGTCCCCCTGATGCCTTCCACATCGTGCAGATCCGCGATAACAACCTCGGAGACACCCTTGGCGTCTTCGGATTCGAGCACGGCGACGATATCGTCCGGCCCGGTGATGCAGTAGGCATCCACCACCGCCCGCATCTCCTTGATGGTCCTGAAAACATCCTTTACCCGACCCGGTTCGACCTTGATCAGCACGAACGCCCTCACGATCTCACCTCCCTCAAGCAGCGGCTTCCTGTTCTGGCGTCATCTCACATAAGAATAATATAACCGACTTGCCCTGCCTTAAAACCGGGCTGCGGGAACGAACGTCGTAGTTTACCCGCTGCTTTGCCATTGCGGAAGGACATGCGACGCATGGATAAGAATATTAGAACGTACACCCGATGGGCAGCCTGGACCATAAGGCAGGTGATTTCAAGTGCGGGACGTGTTGGTCGTAGATGCGGTGCGTACGCCGACCGGGGTGCGCAATGGATCGCTCAGCGGACTAAGGCCGGACGAAAACCTCGCTTCTGCCTTAAACCATCTGGTCAGCGAACGTTTGCGTATAGACCCTGCGTCGGTGGAAGATCTCGTCTGTGGATGCGTCACCCAGATCGGCGAGCAGGCATTGAACATCGCAAGAAACGCCCTCCTGGCCAGCGGCCTTCCGGCTTCCATAGCGGGAGTGACGGTGAACCGGCAAGAGGGTTCCGGACAGGCGGCGATGGCTTTCGCCGCCCAGGCCATCGCGGCGGGCGAGATGGACGTGGCAATCGCATGCGGTGTTGAATCGATGAGCAGGCAGCCCATGGGATCTGACGGCTTCGGGGACCATGTGGCCCATCTGGGTACCGGTATCAGCCCCCGTCTATGCGATAGCTTTGGTGACCTTTATTCCCAGGGAATGGCAGCAGAGCGCCTGGCCAGCAGTTGGGGGTTTTCCCGTGAGGAACTCGATGGCTACGCGTTGCGCTCACATGAGCGTGCGAGCGCCGCTATCGCATGCGGTTTCTACGACAACGAGATCGTGCCCGCTGAGGTGACTGCCGCCGGCGGGCGAACCATGCTCCTGCGCCACGATGAGGGTGTCAGAAGCGACCTTACGCTCCAGGAGCTATCCACCCTGGCGCCCGCATTCAAGCCCGGTGGAGTGATAACCAACGGCAACTCCGGCCAGGCGGCCGACGGCGCCGCAGCGGTCTTCCTGGCCGCGGCGGAGAGATGTTCCGAGCTCGGCCTGGCGCCGAAAGCTCGTTATGTATGCACCGCTGTCAGCGGCGAGGACCCGTCGCTCGCTCCCGGCGGGCACATCTCCGCCACTCGGCGCGCCCTGCGCAAGGCCGGGCTGCGCATGGAGGACATCGACCTCTTCGAGGTAAACGAGTCGTTCGCGGCCGTCCCCATGGCCTGGATGAGGGAATTGGAGCCCCCAAGGCCAGAGAGCGTGAACGCCTGGGGTGGAGCAGTAGCCAACGGCAACCCCCTGGGCGCGAGTGGAGTCAAGCTGGCCTGCACTCTCATCTCCGGCCTGGCGGAGAAGGGTGGGCGATACGGGCTTCTTGCCACATGCACGGGTATGGGCATGGGCATCGCCACCATACTGGAGAGAACCCAGTAGCTCTAGCACAAAGAAGTCTGAGGTCTGAGGTCTGAAGAGGTCTGAGGTCTGAAGAGGTCTGAGGTCTGAAGTTGGCGGGCTGCGGGCTACGGCCTACGTATTTAATATATAATCCAATGTACATGAACGTTTCCGCGGGGATGTAGCTCAGTGGGAGAGCGCCTGCCTTGCAAGCAGGAGGTCGGCGGTTCGAATCCGCTCATCTCCACCAGCCTTCATCAAAGCTTCGGCCGGCAAGCCGGAGCTTTTTCGTTAAGTGGAGGGCTGGCCTGAGCCCTGGAAAAGATAACTGCTCCGCCGCCGCTAGACCGGTTGCCATTCGGACCTAGAGCCTTCGCAGTTCGGATAAAGATCGCTTCGGCTGGCAGGCCGGATCTTTCTCATCACGTAGGGGCTTGCCCTCCTGCCTGGGGCGTGACTCGCGACAGCCATTGTGTTCGCGGCGGGAACGGAGCATGTCGATGAAGGCCTCCAACCGCGTAACCGTTCCAACCGTCGAGGTGTGCTCGTCGAAGCACAGGTTGAGCAGGGGTATATCATGCGCAGTACTGATGCTGGGGAGGATGGTACGGCAGATGTTCTCCGGCATGCAGGTGAGCGGGTAGGCATGAATAACCCCGTCGAATCCGTCCGTGTGAGAATCAAGGGTACCGGTGATGGTCATATGTTCCTCACCTCCCAGGACATAGGGAAGGTAAGTACGGCTCATGCGCCGTGCGCGTGAGGAGGATATATGGAGTAGTGGGTCCAGCCACAGGGGGCTGAGCAACCAGCGGTAGGTGGACAGAACCGGCTGGGCTTCGACGCCGAATTGGGTTCCCAGGCGCTTCACCAGGTCGAAGTTGAGGGAGGGCTCCAGCAGCACGTAGAGCTCGCCTACGATGCGCACCCTTAGCAAGCCGTTGGATTCCCTAAGCGGCAGCGAGGTGATGGCCTCGCGCTGCTCCTTGCGCAGCTGCCACACGCGGCGCATGGAATCGGCCTGGTCCAGCTTCTCCAGGTAACTCCCCATGATCGCATCCGTGCTCCCGGTCGCCTCCTCCCGGGGCCGTATCCTCCTCGCCAGCGCCTCCAGCTCCTCCACGGCTGTCGCTTTCGCCCTGAACATGGCCGCGGCTCCCGCCAGTTTGCGGAACACCCCCCTGTCCACCGCGCCGCGCACCTTATCCAGGACCGAGCGCAGGTCCTCCCTGCCTATGAGCAGGGAATCGAACTCGTAACCCATATCCCGCAAGATCATGTGCTGCACGGAGGCATAATAGCCGAAGCGGCACGCCCACATCCCGCACACCATGGCCATGGTATCCGCTCCCTTTTCCAGGGCGTTCATGCAGTCTCCCAGGGTTATCTTGAAAGGCAGGCAGACGAACTCCGGGGCGTATCTGGCCCCTTTCTCCAGGGTGAAGCGGTTCGGCCGTTCCGGCACCACCGCCTCCACGCCCATATGTTCAACCAGCCCCCGTAAGGGTATGTAGGCGTTACCCATGTGGGGAAATGCTATCTTCATCCCGCCCTCCCCGCATACGAGCGCACTTTCTTACGATGCCGCAGCATGTCCACGAAGGCCTCTACCCTCGTTCTCACGCCGGACTCGGCACTGTGTTCGTCCAGCACCATTTCCATGAGTACCTGGTCTCCGACCGGCTTGAGCTCGCGGCGCACTATCTCGGTGACGAGGGAATCGGGGCCGCATCCAAAACTGGTCAGATATATCAATCCGTCCACATCGTCCCGCTTCATGAAGTAAGAGGCGGCCGCCAGCAGCTCCCTCTCGTAGCTCCAGGAAAGGGGCGGTAGGAACGGCTCCTCCTTGTCGAGTTCGTCCTCGCTGAGCAAGGTGCTGCCCAGCACCCTCGCGCCGCAGGCATCCAGCCAGTATATAAGCCTCTTGTTTACGATAGGGTCGCCCAGGAGATAAGGATGCCCGACCACGGCAACGGTCACGTCCCGGTGCAAGAGATAGGAGGGACGGGCGAATCCGTTTCCGTTGTACATCTTGGACAGGGCGTCGGCCGGCAGCAACCCATCACGTAGCAGGCCCTCGTATTTATCCTGCTCCCTTGCGGCCGATAGATATGCCCCCGCCATCTTGCGCAAGGGAAGATTGAGCCTCCTCACCAGGCGTATACAACCCCACCACCATGGTGCACTGCTTATATCGACGATGAACTCCAGGGGGGCCGGCAGATGGGGAAAGGAATAACGTATCATGTCCGGCGCGGCTATCAACTTGGGACAGGTGAAGGTATCATAACCGCGTTTCTCCACGCTTACAAGGCGCGGTATCAGTATCGCGTCCACCTCGTGCGCCAGTCGCGAAACGTGGCCGAAGAGCACTTTGACGGCCACGCATACATCGTCCACGCAGATATCCGTTCCCTCGCCCAGTATCTCGAGGTTGGTCGGCGGCGAGGGCTGCACGCTGCATCCATAGCCCTCCAGGAAACCCTTGAGAAACGGGTAATAACGATAGAACATGAGGGCGCGCGGTATGCCTATCCTCAATCCTCTATCACCTCTCATCCCTAAGGATCCTCTGTCCACGGCCGCGATGTAACACCTTATCAGAATCGCTTTCCTGCCACCACAAGTGATCCACGCGGGGGTGTTGGAGAACGGGGAGCCCGCTTGCCTCCTCTCCCCCGCGTGTTGAAAGGTGGTCTTCGCCGCCCCGGCAATCCGGGCTACGGGCATTATATCCTACCTTAAGATTATGCCTGAGCCGTCGCATAAGTAAACCACGCGCCGTTACGCGGGGACCACGCGCGGAACATCCATTCTTATCTTCTGGAGGGACCGATGCGAACCCTTCACCGCCGGGAAGCATCTAACCCTTGCCCAAAGAAGACTGAAATCCATACAATGAAGCGTAACGAAAGGAGATGAAGCCATGGGTAAGAGATCGGTACTTGCCGCCATACTGGCGGCAATCGTGGCGATGACCTTCAGCTACGTCGCATATGCGCAGGAAGAACAACCAATCCCCACCGAGGAAGAGGAGGCTTCTGCTCCCAGTTACGTATTCCTCTACAAGGACGGAGAGCTGGCGCAGGTGGAAAGAGACATCACGGGCGGAAACCAGATGGTGGAGTTCGCCGTACTCGAGCTCCTGAAGGGACCCAGCGAGGACGAGGTGGCGGCCGGTTACGTCACCCATATTCCTGAGAGCGTGAAACTGCAGTACACAACGGTGAAGCAGGACCGCAGCGAGTTCAGCGTCAACCTGTCGCGCGAGTTCATGGAGCTCTCGGGCGACAGGGACAGCTCGCTTAAAGCCATGGCCCAGATCGTGAAGACGGTCCAGGAGATATCGGGTATAGCGAGCGTCGGGGTCACCGTCGCCGGTGAAGCCATGGGCGACCCGCCCATCGATGCCTACGAGGCCCTCGGCGTCACCGCGGAAGAGGTTAACGCCGAGATCTCCGGCATCGAGCCGCAAACGGAGGAAGGCAGCAATACCGGGATGGTGCTGGGGATAGTCTTCGGGGCCCTCGGGGCCATACTCCTGGCCATCCTGATCTTTTACCTCCTCAAGAGGCGCAAGAACTCAGGGGGCAGCGCTGAGGCAAAACAAACGAGCGGCAAGAAAACGGATAGCAAAAAAGCCAAAAAATGAGATACCTGAAGCCGGTACTGTCCATCACATTAGCTGCACTCCTGCTCGCAGGAACCGGTTGCGGCAAGTCCTCGCCGACCCCCGGGGAAAAGGATCCCTTCCTGATATCCCTTTCCGACAAAGTCGATACCGCGCGCATGATGCAACATATAGAATACCTGGCGGGCGACGAGTTCGCGGGTCGTGCCGCAGGTTCGCCTCAATCGCAGGAGCTGGAGGGTTTCCTGGAGGAACAGTGGAGCGAGCTGGGGCTGGCGGCCGCGGGCGAGCTGGGGCTGGATGGATACCGCCAGGAATTTCCCGTACCGTCTGACCGTTGCTTCCTTCAAGACCCTCCGTCCGAGGTCACGGAGATAACGTGCGCAAACATCATCGGCGAGATCCCCGGGACCTCCGGAGAGGAGCTGATAATCCTCACCGCCAATTACGATGGACTGGGAACAGACGCCTCGTCGGGTGAGATTTACCCGGGGGCCGATTACAATGCCTCCGGTACCAGCGCCGTTATCGAGCTGGCCACCATATTCTCTTCCCTCGATCTCAAGGCCGAGAAGACCCTGGTCTTCGCCCTCCTGGGTGCCGAGGAATGCGGTGGTTATGGTGGTGCGGCACTCGCCGAAACGCTGGAAGCGGGGGAGTGGGGAGACCGCGTGCGCATCATCAACCTCGAAGGCCTGGGGGCGGGGGACGGCTATTATATGGACGTCTGGGACCTCAACTACCGCAAGAACCGCATCACGGTGGAGGCGATAGACGATGCCGCTTCACTGCTGGAGGTGGTTCTGGAGCTTGGCGGCGCCGATCCCGGAACCTCGGCAAGCACCTTTTTCCTCTTCCATATTCCGGCAGTCACCTGCGACTGGTCCTGGTTCGAAAGGGACGACCACCCCGACTTCCATCTCTACAGCGATACGCCCGACAAGATAAACCGGGAGGGGCTGCTCCTTGTAACGCAGGTGGTGGCGGTCGCCACCTGGATGCTGGCGGAATAAAGCAGGCCGGATCAATTCTGATACGAGAGCCCAGTCTCGAGATGAAGGCCCACAACGATGATCTCGCCTATATGCGATGCCTCATTATGCGTTCCCGGTTGCGTTCCTCGATGCGCTCGATCCACTGGAAAGCGTGTCGGATCTCCTCGCCGTCGGGAAGGTTGTCTTCGCTCTTCCAGGCGAGATTGAGGAAATCCAGGCCTTTCTTCTCCACTACCTCCTTGCAGAAGAGCTCGCCTACCTGGTACTGCTGCAGCTTGAGATCGAAACCGAGCATCCTTTCCACGAATCGTTCCGCTCCCGACTTGGAATCCCTGCGGTGGCGGAACGCGATGCTCATCTCATTGAAGGAGGGAATTATCTCTTTTCCCACCAGGTCCATGATGAGGTTGCTGTAACCCTCCACCAGGGACATGAACGCCTGGATCCTGGAGAGGATCTCCTGCTGCTCGGGAGAGTGGACGATGGACATCAGCCCACCCTGATTGATGATCTCGTTGAGTTTACGCGAATCGCGCAGCTCCTGCGGGCGCAGGCGCATACCCATCTCCTCCAGGCGCAGCGATACGCTCTGGAAATACTCCTCCATCAGCGATGCGAGATATTGCCTTATCCACGGGTTCGCCGCGAACTCGAAGGCGTGTGTGACTTCGTGGAGCGTGATCCAGAGCCGGAAGTCCTCGGGCACGAGACGCATCTTGCCCTCCGCCTTGAGCAGGTTGGGGTACACGATATACAGCTTTCCGCCATCTTCCGGGCGGGGAAGACCGAGATCGAACTGGCCGAGAACACTGCGCGCCAGGTAGCCGATGACCATCCCCAGCTGGACGGTGAGCAGACCCCGGGTGAACCTGCGCCCCATGCGCAGAGGCTTTTTCCTCTGTTCTTCCAGCCTTCGCAGTGTCTTGCCGTAGCTCTCCGCCAGAGGCTCGAAAATGAGCTTGAAACTCGCCAGATTCGCCTCGATCCAGTCAGGGCGGCTGAAAACGAGGAGAGGCCCTACTGCCTCTTTTGGGTCCAGATGCGAATACTCCCTGACCAGTTCCTCGCTGCGCAACATCATGGCCTCGAAATCGCCCTGCACCTCCGCTCCCGCCGCGGGGTAAGGTGCCTCCGACTGGGCCACGAGGATCGCGATCTCGCGTGCCTGCTCCCAGTCGACCATTCCATCCTGCCGTGCGCGAAATGCGTGCCGCAGCGAGCGATAGAGGGGCAGCTTTCTCGCGAAACCCTCAACGAACTCGTTGACGCCGCGCAGACTGCGGTCCCACG
Source organism: Actinomycetota bacterium (assembly GCA_016931915.1). Taxonomy (GTDB): domain Bacteria; phylum Actinomycetota; class Geothermincolia; order Geothermincolales; family RBG-13-55-18; genus SURF-21. Next base: position 8,285 of record JAFGDU010000088.1, on the reverse strand, counting down.
GGTTTTCCTTCTCTACCTCGTCCATCTGTATCACCTCTAGGCCCTGCGGGCTGCATCTCGTATTACCCGCAGGACATAATATAAGCATACTCGCCGCAATATCGCACTGCTAAGGTCACCCACCGTTGCGCCCAAGACGGGGCGAGCGCATGCACCAGGGCACGAGAGATCTTTAATGTGCCCCCTTTTGGCGTAATCATGCTGTTGTCCATACCGCCGCTACTCCCGGCTCGATGCATGGCGCACCCTGCTTGCTCATTCCCCGGAGACGGTGTCGGGCAAGGTAAGAATGCCGTCCAGATACGCAGCCACGCACTCGCCCTCCCTGATAAAGCGGGCGAGTTCATCGTCACCTTGAATTGGCCGCGGGAATACGGTTACACATCTGCCCACCTGGGAGACTGAATGAGCATCACTGCCGCCCACTTGCGGCAATCCGAGTTCGGTCGCCAGGCGGGTCGCCTGGACGTTCTCCTGGTAAGAGCAGCCACCGTTGAGGGTCTCGATGGCATCGACCCGTTCCAGCACCTCGCGGGGAGGGAACCCCTTGTATTTACGGTGATGGCCCCAATAACCCCTGGTGGGGTGGGCTGCTACGATCACTCCCCCCACCTCGCGCACGGCTTGCAGCAACTCTTCGAATTCCATGTCCGGGCACACTTCCACTTCCGTACCGAAAACGAGCATGTCGCCACCGGTGGTATAGACCTCTACTCCCTTGAACACCCGAAAGCCCTCGGCCAGGCCCATTTCACAGGTAATATGAGCGCCGCTATAGACTGAATGTTCCGTCACCGCCACGGCATCAAGCCCTATCATTTTTGCCCGCACCAGCAATTCTCCAGGCGAGAGCTGGCTGCAGAAAGAGGAGTGATTAGTGTGAACGTGCAGGTCTACGATCAATCTCCGATATGTCCTTCCTGTTCCAGCTGATGGCCGTGCATAAGTGTAACACAGACAGTCAGCTCACAGCTGAAATACATACAATTGTGCGTAAGTTGTATGTTTTTTGTTTTTCCGGCTGGTGAGTGGCCGACTTTCCACCCCGGGATTCCAGCTATATGGCGAATAATACCCTGGTATTAGTGGTCCCGCTAATTACTACCCTCGAGGAATGGTGCTCAAGCTGGTTATTAATGTATGTTTTAAACGTGCCAAGTTCTTTGAAAAAGGCCCCAAGCGGACACCGGGGAAATAGTGCCTTAGTAAACAGCAATCAGACGTCGTGGGCGAGCCGGATACAGCATTAATCGCAGCCCCCTTAAGTAGACTTAGTAGCATTCCCCTAGCACCATCCGAAGCCGACTAGCCGAGACAGCCATCTACCCCAATTGCAATCGAATGCAGCCCAGACGGACTACTTGAAATGGTCCTCGCCCATGACGCTATCAATATCAACGATCGCAGCTCATTCGCAGCAACGAACGTAGCAACGAACGCAGAACACTCGCACCACATTCGCAGCTACACCGAATATCCCTGAGGTATCCCCTTAATCCCCATAGGAGTCCGCATTTGCGGAAGGCCCCGTTCCCCCTGCGGGGCCTTTTCCCTTTACATGAAATGGAACACGAACATCCCCGAGTTATATCCGCGCATCGCCCGTCCCCACTTGCGGAGAAGGCAGCGCTTCCCCTTGCGGGGCCTTTTCCCTTTCATCCCTATGCCGACCCCACCCGCGGGCATGGTCCGGTTGTCCGCCAGGAGGTAGCCCGTCCCCACTTGCGGAGAAGGCAGCGCTTCCCCTTGCGGGGCCTTTTCCCTCGAATTCCGATGGTCTCTAAAAAATCGTGTTGCGCCGCGGGGGGCACTTGAGTAACCTGTTGGAGAAGGAGGTATGGAAATAATGCCGGGTCGTGAGGACTGTCCCGTTTGCGCTTTGCCGCGTTCACTCAACCGCAAACTCGTCTGGACCACCGATGGAGGGATCTACTTTCAGTCCAAGCGCTCCGAACGTCTGATCTTCCTCGACGAGGAAGATATAAAGGCGCTTCTGGAGGAAGGGGTACGACTGCGCGGGGATCAGCTACTCGATACGCTGCGAGAGTGCCGCCGCGCGTTCACCCGAGAGGCGGTGGCATCCCAGATGAGAGGCCTGCGCCGTTTGATGCTGCGCCACTGGCCTCTGGCAAAACGCATCGTCAGGTCTACCTTCGAGGAAGCGGCGTTTTTCGGTTGCGGCAACATCACCATCTCCAAGATAAAACCACGCAAGGAGCTGGTGGTAAAGGCGCGCCATCCCTATCATCCGCATCTCATGGCCGGTGATATATGGGGTTTCTGGGAAGGCCTGTTCGGCGTAGAAGCCCTGCTTTCGCTCAACGAGGCGTCGGAGCACGAATGGGATATCACCATACGCAAGGTGGGCAGGAGGCGCGATAGATCTTATGCAGGGCAGACAGAAGGCCACAAGCGGGCGCCCCGCCGCCCCAAACGCGATTACGACCTCGAGGTATGCGAGAAATGCCGCCTGCCGGTCTTTCCATGGAAGCTGCGTTGGGATGCTGAACTGGGAACCATCTACGAGACGGGCACTCACCGCCACCTGGTGATCACATCCGCCCTGGGATGGCAGCAAGTTGTGGACGAAGTGAAGGGAAGTAAGGAAGGAGCGCTCCCCGACGATATAGGGGCGGCGCTGGCAGCCAAGTCGGCAGCGGAATACCGCCTTTTGAAGGGGGACAACTACAAGACGGCATACCGGCATTTCTTCATGAGCCTACCATTCCTGGGGTGGGGAAAACCCAGAAAGGTCTCACGCAGGCCTTTTCTTATCGAGGCCGAGATAGACGGAGTGCCCTTCCCCCATCTGCTGGCCTGGAAGATCGCGGGTGTATTCGAAGCCCTGGAGCAGGAACCCGCTGACATCAAGCACCTCAAAGCCGGGGATACCACCTGGGACTATCTCATAGGCCCCCGTCTCGAGGGCAACTTCCTCGAGATCAGGCGCATGTTGCCGGAGGAGGGCCGTTTCATCCTCCCCTACTGATAGGCCATGGCTTTAAAGGGCTGAGGGGCCGTTCTCTCGACGAGAATAGGAGGTCAACTGGAAATGGGCAGAGGCAGAAAAAGCGTTGCATTCTTCGCCAAGACCAGCAGATTCAAGAACGCGATGTTCAAGACGCTGAACGTACCGGTCCTGGGACGTCTCATGAAGCTTTCCATGGACGCCAAGGGCACGAATTTCACCTATATCCCGGTCTATGAAGGAGTCGAGACAAGCGAAGGAACCGCTCTGCCCGTCTCCATCGTCGAGCATTTTATCAACGAAGCCTGCTACCACGTGATCCTGGATTACTGCCTCTGCCGTAAGGGAAACGACTGCCAGGAATACGATATAGACATCGGGTGTATCTTCGTGGGCGAGGGAGCGCGGGAGATAAGCCCCGAGGTCGGCAGGCACGTCGGCAGGGAGGAAGCCCTGATGCACCATCGCAGGGCGGTAGCAGAGGGGCTGATACCGGTAGTCGGCAAGGTAAAGATAGACGCTATGGGCCTGGGCGTGAAAAACTACAACCGTCTCATGACCATCTGCCACTGCTGCCCCTGCTGCTGCCTGACCGGGGGCATACACTATGCGCCGAGGGACGTGCGTGAAATCCTGGTCAGGCTGGAGGGCGTGAAGGTGGAAGTTACCGGTGATTGCAACGCATGCGGCAGGTGCGTCGATGCCTGCATTTTCAAGCAGATAGAGATCGTCGACGGCATCGCGGTGGTGGGAGAGGAGTGTAAGGGTTGCAGCCGCTGTGCCACGGCCTGCCCCGTGGACGCCATCACCATCACCGTGGACAATCCCGGTTATATAGACGAGTGTATCGACCGTATCAGCGCCTATGTCGAGGTGAAATAATAGCAAGGGAGGCGGGATTCCAGCGGCATACCGGGCCGCGGCGAGAGGGGGCGGAAGAGATGGACGAGATCATGCGCATCGCAAGCCTGATCGAGAACTGCTACCTGGTCAAGGGCGACCACTGTTACCTCGTCGATACGGGCAACCCCAAGGCCCGCAAGCGCATCGACGAGGCTCTGACGGAAAAGGGGGTGAAGCCGCAGGAGCTCACCCATATACTCATCACCCATTACCATGCCGATCATACCGGCAATCTCGCGCAGCTGAAAAAGGAGAGCGGAGCCCTGGTAGCCGCGGGAGCCGCCGACGTCCCATACATAGAAGGAAACAAGCCGCCGGAGATCGGCAGCGACCTCAATAGCCTCGGCCGCCTGCTCGCGAAGTTGCCCCGGTCTATCACCATGAGCTACCAGAAATGCCAGGCCGCAGAGGTAGATATGCTCCTGGCAGGCGGGGAGACAATCGAGGAGTTGGGGCTCGAGGTAATCGCCCTTCCCGGACACACCCCGGGCGGCATGTGCTTTCTCGACCGTGCTAACCGGCGTGCTTTCGTCGGCGACATGGTCTCCAATTACCGCGGGCGCGTCGGCCCTCCCACTGTCTGTGCCAGTTACAGCCTGGAGGATATAGAGGCCTCCATGCGCAGGCTGGCGGGATTGGAGCTGGAATACATGTACCCCGGACACGGCAAGATCATCGGACCTGGCGCCTCCGGGCTGGTGGCCGCCTACGTGAAAAAGAAGTTCGGCTAGCTGATACCGAGCATCAGATAGCCGGCTTGTCCGGCTTGATACTGTCCTTGTCCTTGAGCACCAGGCCCCTCTCCAGCGCCCACAAGACGGCGTTGGTACGGTCCACCACCCCTATCTTGCGGAAGATGTTGCGGATGTGGACCTTGACCGTATGTTCGCTGATGAAGAGGATATCGGCTATCTGGCGGTTGTTGTATCCCTTGGTCATCAACTTGATCACGTCCATCTCGCGTTGGGACAGCTCCTCGAAACCCTCTTCCTTTTTCTTCTTGCGCCCCGCCGGCTCGCTGATCTCCTCGATAAGCTTGCGCGCCACCGAGGTCGAGATCAGCGTCTCCCCTTTCGCCGCCGCGCGCACGGCTTTCACCAGTTCGTCCTTTGCCGCATCCTTGATGACGTAGCCGATGGCGCCGGCCTTGATCGCCTGTTTTGCGAACTGCTCGTCGTCGAAGACGGTAAGGGTGATGGCCTCTATCTCCGGATACTCTCTCTTCACGCGCTTGATCAACTCGATGCCGTTCATGCCGGGAAGTTGGATGTCCACGATGATCACGTCTGGAGGGAATCTTGCTATCTTTTCCAGGGCCTCTTCCGCGCTGCGGGCTACGGTGACGATCTTTATCCCGCCCTGTTTCTCCAGGATGCGAATGAGCCCCTCCAGTACGACCTCGTGGTCATCTACCAGCATGACGTTGATGGAATCGCCGCTTCCCTCGCTCATCAGTCCTCGCCCCCGGTGATCATGGGGATCCTCACGCTTATGCTCGTACCCATCCCCGGCAAAGAATTGATCGTAAGCTGTCCTCCCAGCAGTTCAGCCCTTTCCCTTATGGCCACGAGACCCAGGTGTTCGCCGCGCTCCAGTTCCGCCGCGAGCATATCCGGATCGAATCCTATGCCGTCGTCCTCGACGGTGAGCAGCAGGTCTCCCTGGGATGCCTCGGTCTTGATCTTGACCGATTCCGCCTTTGAGTGCTTGCGCACGTTGGTCAGCTCCTCCTGCAGGATGCGGAAGATCGCGAGTTCAACCGAGGTGGGAATCGACTCCAACCCCTTGAGATCGACGCTGGTGCTGATGGCATATTCCTCCTCGAACTGCTCCGCGTAACGGGTGATGGTCTCCCTCAAACCCAGGATGTCCAGGGATGTTGGCCTGAGGTTGGCCATGATCTCGCGCAGTTCTCTCAAACAGTCCTTGGCCCTCTGCTGCACCTCCTCGACTTCCTCCACGGCCAGCCTGGGATCCTCCTTGAGAAAATCGATAGCGAAACCGGCTGCATAGATTATCTTGAGCAGCGACTGCGCCACTGAGTCATGCAGCTCACGAGCGATGCGCGCCCTTTCCTCCTCGTGGGCCGTGTTCACGCGCGACATGAGCTGGTCCATAACATTACGTTTGGCCATTACCTCGCGGTAGAGACGCGTATTCTCAAGGGCCATACCTACTGTATCGGCGTATGATGTAAGGACCTCCAGGTCCCTGTCGGCGATGACGTAGCCGGGCGCGTCTGTCTCGATGTACAGTAATCCCCGCGGTGAGCCGGCCGGATTCACCGGGATGAGGATATAGGTTGCCTCCGGCTCGGGGGTCATGAAAGCGATGCGCTCTTTCTGCGATGCCTGGGCGGTCTTGATGGTGCTGCCGAAGAAAGCGCGTGCCTCTATCGAGGTCGACATAGGGGAGATGGGGTACTGCTTTTTCTCCTCCATCACTCTGTCTCCCCAGGAAGGGTCGTCACGGTCATGCGCCGACAGCGGGATGAGCATATCGTGCTCGAAGAGAAAGAAGACGGCACGGCGATAACCCAGGATGTCGCAAGCCCCTTCCACCATGAGTCGCATCAGCACCACGCGATCCTGGGTGACCCGTACGAGGTTGAGAAACCCGTTGAAATCCTTTACGGCCTCCTGGCGTTGTTTCATGTAATCCCGGGCTACGGTGTTGGCGGCCCTGAAGTATGTCTCCCATACTATCTCCGCGGCCTGGAGTTTCTCCTCCGATGTGTAGCCAGCTTCGTCCCACAGCCGCTTTATCCACTTCCAGTAGATCTCGCTCCCAACCTGAAATGCCCGCAGTATATCGGACAGTTCGAATCTCTGAAGGTACATCCAGTCGATGCTCTCGAAGCTGACCCGCCCTTCCTCGAGCTGGAGCAACAGGGTCAAGCATGCATTACGGCCGATCTTGCGCAGCGTGGCATGGAACTTCACCGGCATGCGCGTGAACGAAGGTACGTTGTTGAGCAGTCGCTGTACGATCTCCTCGACGATCTCATCGAGGTGCTCCCGCAATAGATCAAGGCCCTCGGAATACATGGGGGTCAAGCCACCAACCTAAAATCAGTGCCTACGTTACTCTACCGTGAAGTATATCAATTTCTGGTTGTTTTCCACGAAGGACTCCTGGGGGACCGGCTCTACTGTGATCTCGAGTATATTGCGCACTCCGCCGGCAGTCGGCCTCAGACCTATTATCTCGACCTGTAATGTCTCGCCCGGGCCGATGGAGGGGATCGTCTGCTCCTGCCGCACGGGAGCGGGGTCCGTCACCGTGTACAGGCTCACCGTCACGATCAAGTTCTGCTCCTCGCGATTTCCCTGGTTTTCGACGTTGACGGTTAACTTTATCTCCTCGGTGGCGGGCAGACGGTGCACGGTTTCCCCCCCTTCCTCGTCTATGCTCCCCGCGGGATCGAGAGCCACCGTGCCTATGGCCACGCCGTGCACTTCCGTGCCCCTGAGGGTCACCAGAAAGGTCTTGACGCTTTCGACGGCCGCCTGTTCCCAATCCGCCAGCCAGATGGAATCGGGGAGGGGGGCGACTTCCTGAACCGCGCTCTCGTCCAGGGCCTCGGTGACCGCCCGCTTGTAGAAGCGGTACGTACCGTCGGAATACATCAACTCCTGCATATCCATGGCCAGGCTGTTGGCATAGACATCCAGGTCTACCGCAGTGAGGGAATTGATGAGGTCTGAGCGATAGGTCTTCATGGCCCGGTAACGCTGCTCCAGACATATGAGAAGCGCGGTATGGGTGGTTTCCATACCCTTTGGAACCTCCAGCGCCTTCGCCTGGTCCAGTAGATCCATACACGATTGCTCCACCCCCTTAAGCTGGTCGTTAAGGCCATCGGGGTTGGCAACGAGCTGCGGCAGAGAAGAGTGGATAGCGAACCAGCTCTGGCCGACGCTGGTGGAAGTGTCGATCACCGGACGCACGCGGTTGATATACTCGGTGAGTGCCGAGGTATCGACTTCCTCCCCGCCACCACCGCATGTTACATTGAATATCCAGCAACCCAGGATAAGCACGGCGATGGCTATGATTATCGCCGGCGCGGGATTTCTCCGCCTGCGCGAGAACCTCGGGCTCCTGACCTGCGCATACAACTGCTCTCACCTCACCCTTTAATGTAGAGCGAGCGCTACTATACAACGATTTTTTCTGGCAAACAAGCTGTCATTCCTTCGCTTTAGACGCCGCTCGTGCATACATTGGTCAATTTTTTCGCCGCATATTCGCCGCCTGAGCTGTGCCACGACCCCTAATGCCTATGCAGTTGTAATAAGGGACGGCTATGGAGCCGTCCCTTCATACCTGGTGGGCGAGGCGGGACTCGAACCCGCATGCCCATACGAGCACTGGACCCTGAACCCAGCGCGTCTACCAATTCCGCCACTCG
>JAFGDU010000087.1 GCA_016931915.1 Actinomycetota bacterium | reverse complement strand
GCCTCGAGGGTTCGAATCCCTCCCCTTCCGCCACTAAAATCAACGATTCATCTATAGAAAGGGCGAAAATCCGCCCGACTGGGGAATCAGGAACAAGCAAAGGTGTACTGATTCTGGACTGTAGCCGCTGTGGTAGAATAATCCTTGCACGCGCCCGTAGCTCAACTGGATAGAGCGACAGACTACGGATCTGTAGGTTGGGGGTTCGACTCCCTCCGGGCGTGCCATATATACAAGAGGCCGGAGTACCAGAGCTCCGGCCTCCTGCAATCAGCGTTCTGTTCGAAAAAGGCTGCGAGATATTTCAGAATCCAAGCGGGGTCTCGGCTTCGGTGATTATGTCGATGAATTCCTTCACCGTTGTGTGTTCCGGGTCGACGTCGCATTGCTTGATGCAATTGCTGATGAGATAAAGCAGGAAATCAAGCGTCGGTTTTTCCAAGAGACTCACCTCCCTGATAGAAGACACCTTTATTTAACATATTCCCATAATTGAGAGAAGTATTCCCATGATAAAGAGAGGCTATATGATATAGATCATAGGATTTGTTCCCCGGTCGTAAGCGGTATTCTGATACTCAGCGACGATCGTAGTCTTTTTTCCAGGGTTCTCTGAGACGGCTCAGGTAGTCTCCTATGGCGAGTTTCAACGTGGTTGCCGCCAGCAGCGCGCAGTGCTCGTTCTCCTCGGGGAGGCCTCCCAGGGCGTCGAGGACGTCCTCCTGCCCTATCTCCAGCGCTTCGTCAATGCTCTTTCCCGTAGCCAGTTCCGTCACCATGCTGCCGGAGGCCATACTCGTCCCGCATCCATCGGTGAAGAAGCGGGCTTCCTCGATCTCGTCACTGCTTGTCCTGATCCATATCTCCATGGTGTCGCCGCAGGGACCGGTGTATCTCGCCCAACCGTCGGCGTCCTTGAGCCTGCCCATGTTACGGGGATTCATGGCGTGATCGATAGCGGCTTCCGAGTAGGTGCGACGCATTTCCTCCTCGACCATCGCCTGCAATCTTGCCAGTCCATCTTCCATTCTTGTACTCCCGATGCTGCGTATGTTGCTATCCCCTGTGACATCCTCCGTCGTCCGAGCAAGGAGGCCTGTCGCAGCGCTCATCCCTGCCGCAACAGGTGGTCCCGGCCGGATTGGGGCCCTTGCTGACGGTGTTAAAAGAGGAGAAGAGCTTGTGCATATCGGTACTACCGCAGTCGGGGCACCTCGCACTATCCAGGTTTCCGTCCCTGAGAAAGAGCTCGCATACCGCACCGCAGCTTCCGCACTTGAAGTCGTATATGGGCATACATATCACCTTGTCTGAGCGTAAATCCCGCATGTAACCTGGCACCGTCTGTTAGCATATTTATGATAACTAATAGATACTGAAATAAAAAGCGTAGGAAGAATAGCGGAAGGTTATACGTAACTATGCGTGAAAGAGGAGTATATATCTACGGACCGGTTGCATCCAGAAGACTGGGGGGTTCGCTCGGCGTCGATCTCGTGCCCCGCAAGGTGTGCGACTATGACTGCATCTATTGCCAGCTGGGCAGGACGACCAGGAGGACGGTGCGCAGAGAAGCTTACGTGCCCGCCGATGAGGTGCTCGAACAGCTGGAAAGCAGGCTGGAGGAAGAGTCCGGGATCGATTACATCACCCTCGCCGGCTCCGGCGAACCAACCCTGCACTCGGGACTGGCCGAGATAATCGCGGGCATCAGGCGCCTGAGCGCGCTTCCCGTCGCAGTCATCACCAACGGTTCTCTGCTGGGCGACGACGATGTCGCCACGGCCTGTGCCCTGGCCGACCTCGTCATCCCCTCCCTGGACGCCGCGGATGAAGCGACGTTCCAGGCCGTCAACCGCCCCTGCGAGGATTTGAGCCTCGAGGATGTCGTGGGGGGGATGGAATCCTTCCGCAAGGGCTTCCACGGGGAGGTCTGGCTCGAGGTCATGCTCGTGGAGGGATACAATGCGCGAGAGGATCAGGTACGGAGGCTGGGCGCGCTGATAGAGAGGATATCGCCACAAAAGGTACAGCTGAACACGGTGGTCAGGCCTCCGTCGGATCCGGATGCAAAACCCCTTGAAGAGGCGGAGCTCGCAAGGCTGGCCGCCTTGCTGGGAGCGGGAGCGGGCGCAGTGCCTCCGGTTTCCCGCAGCAGTGCGGTGTCCTCGTTGGGATCCAGGGAGCAGAAGGTCCTGCACCTGGTCAGAAGGCGTCCCTGCACGGCAGACGATGTGGCAAGGGCCCTGGGCATCAACTACACCGAGGCTATGAAGCTGTTGGTCCAGATGGAGGTGGACGGCAGGCTCAGCAGCACGGTACAGGAGAAAAAGACCTTTTATATCGTCCCCTAGGTAGATCCGCGCCGTTCAACGCCTGCACTAGACCATCTTCTGCATGGACTTGCCCGGCATCACCCAGTAGAGGTGCGGGTACAGCATCTTGATAACATCGAGCCAGCGGCGTGAGGATGATCGTGGCCCGGTCGCGTTGCCCTGCAGATCACGCATGAATCCGCTTCCTCCCCAAAGACCTCGTTCATAGTTGTCGACCTGCGAGGAATAACCGTTTATCGGGATTGAGGTCCGAGAAGGGATAATGCGGCGCCGACTAGAAACAGAATAGCGAGGAAGGAGTGGATCCAAGGCATTTCAAAGATGATAGGGGCGTAGAGGGTGAAGAGGATAAAAGAGCTACTCGGCAGGATACGTACGGCTTACTTGTTGATAGCGGTTTTCGCCCTTGCCATCGGTCTGTCGTTCATATGGGAGGGCCCGAGAACGGTCTACGCCAACGCCATCATCATCTGCCTCGACTGTATAGGATTGATCTAGGCCATGCTTCCCAGGAGGGTGACCCAGGTCGTCAGCGCGCTGGCGATAAATCCCTATTTCGTCTACTTCTCCTCCCGCGTCGCCTACCAGGGCGGCGTCAAGGGAGTGTGCATTCCGGGGTTGAACTGCTATGCATGCCCCCTTACCGTCTTCGCCTGCCCCATCGGTAGCCTGCAGCACTCCTTCGTGCTCATGTCGCCCAAGATCAAGGGCTCCCTTGCCCAGGCCTTCGGTTCTCTCATCTACGTCCTGGCCTCCGTGGGGCTGGTGGGAGCCGTAGTCGGGAGGATGCCGTGCGGGTGGATATGCCCCTTCGGTTTTCTGCAGGATCTGCTGTACAAGATACCCTCCCCGAAGCTGCGCCTGCCGAGGTGGGTGGGCTGGGGAAGGTACGGATTCCTCATCGTGGTAGCCATTGCCATACCCTTCATCACGGCAGTGAGCTGGTTCTCGCGCCTCTGCCCGGCGGGAGCCCTGGAGGGTGGGGTCTTTCTGAAGGCCGTCCCTCCAGATGCGCCGCTTCCTCCCTCGGGCTGGTTTTTCTGGTTCAAGATCGTCATTTTGGCCGCTTTCCTGCTCTGGTTTGTCGTCTCCAAGCGCCCCTTCTGCCGCGCCGTCTGCCCCCTGGGCGCCATGCTCGGCCTGTGTAACCGCTTCAGCATTTACCGCATGGCCGTGGACGATAGCAAATGCACTGCATGCGGCAAGTGCCGCGAGGTCTGTCCGGTGGACATCAATATTAACGACGATCCGAACTCGCCCGACTGTATCCGCTGCCTGGAGTGTAAGAAGGCATGCCCCTACGACGCCATAACTTCAGGATTCAGAACTCCGCAGGAAGGACTAAGGCTTGGTAAGAAATCACTGAGCGTGCGAGGTGCCTGATCCTATCCGCTCATGGCCTCCTGCATGGCCGTCCGCAGCTCGTTTTCGCCGGGTGTCCCCACGAAGGTCTTGACTATCTTTCCGCCGGAGTCGAGCAGAATGATGGTGGGCACGGCCTGTATCTGGTATTGCCTGGCCATCGCGGTGTCCCTGCTCGCGTCCACGTCGACGTAGGCGATGCCGTCCCCCATCTCCTCCACCAGGCCCTGCACGAGGGCTTTCGCCGTGGGGCACGAGGGTCAGGTGGGGGTGGAAAACACCAGTGCCTGGGCTTTCCCTGCCTCTCCGTTACCTTCTATGCCGTCGGGTGATGTGGAATCACCACTGCCGCTGCATCCCGTCGCGAGAGCGCCAAGGAGCAAAACGAGCAGCAGGCTTAAAACGAGCCAGGTTTTCCTCACGGTGTCATTCATCTCCTTAGCCGTACCATCCCATGGTCGTAATAAGACGGATTATAGCACCCGTCGGGTTTCAATCCCTGATGCGCGTCATCCGTGTCGCGTCCACGCGGGAGGTCCCTGCCGCCTGCGGGCTCCGGTGCCGGAAAGATGCCGCCGCGCTCAAAGCACGGGCCGTGGCGAGAGGGGAGCGGCTTGTTCACGTATGCGGCAGGATCAGGTCCCTGTTATCTCCAACTTCTCGTGCTCGTCCGTGCCGGAGACGAAATACCTCGCCAGCGTATTCTCCAGCAGTCGGGACAGCTCCTCCTCCTCCACGCCGGATACGATAACGGTCATGATCAAGGTGAGGTCGTTGTCCCGATGCACAGGACCTCCCTTGAGCTGCGGTTCGCCAGTGAGGGAGGTGATGCTGAAGAAAAGGGGTGGAGATTCAGCGTCCTCTATGACGCCCTTGATATGGCCGACCATGATGCATCCCGCCGCTTCCAGGGCTTTTGCGTAGTCGGCGAGGCAATACCGTACGAGTTGCGGTAGCGGGAGCGGCGAGCGGGGCGTGACCGCCTTGCTTAGCGAGAAGCTCACGAAGTCGTGCGCATCCATGTCCTCAACCTTTCGGCCACCAGGTCCAGGTTGCTGCCCTCGAGAGCCGAGATCTCGATCACCTCGGCCCCGCCGTTCAACTCTTCGAGCCTGGTTTTGAGTGTAGCGGCGATCTCGCCGTCGCCGCTGTCGATCTTGTTCAGCACCACGAGGTCGGCCGACTTGAGCTGGTTGAGGACGAAGGGCATGGGTTCCTCGGTGTACAGCTCGAACCTCTCCAGGTCGGCCAGGGAGACGATCAACGTGCCCTCCAGCTCCCTGTAGTACTTATCCAGCGTAGCGAGGATGTTCTCCACCCTGGCCAACCCCGTGGCCTCAAGGATGACGCAGTCGGGGTCGAGGGCTTCCCTGATATCTCTGAGCGTGATTACCAGGTCTCCCGCCAGCTGGCAGCATACGCAACCGGAATAGAGTTCCTTCACCTGCAGGCCCTGCTTCTCCAGGAAGGCGCCGTCTATGCTTATCTCTCCCACCTCGTTCTCCAGAATCACGAATTTAAAACCGTTGTCTGAGGTGAGCCTGCGCACCAGTCCCAGCAGGAGAGTTGTCTTGCCGGAGCCGAGAAAGCCCGAGATTATCAGCAGCTTCATGCCTATCCTCCTTGACGCGCTCACAGCCCAGTATAACCTCTCGAGCGGGTTGCGGGCATTCACTATCATTTCGCAACCGCCGGCACAGGTATATCGCGGCTGCTCATGATAGGCTTTCGCCCCGTGCCGGCCTGACATCGCACCTGGCTCACAGCTGCCCTGATGGGGGCTGTGCTCGAATCGGCGATGGATTACGGATAATATGAAGGGCAAGAGATTCGGTGCGAATGCAGCGACTGTCGGCTGGTTGCTATGATGATGTTGATGCGTCGGTCTTAGTTCGTTTGCATGCACGGGGGAAAGGAGCACGGGTGAAAAAGCGGATCATGCACTATGCGAGGGACACCATGACCGCGGAGGAGAGGCTGCAGGCGGCCATCAACCTGCAAATGCCCGACCGGGTACCCTCGTGCCCCTTCATCTATTACTTCGCGGCATTCTATACCGGGATCACCGTGCACGAGCTCTGGTCCCAGCCCAGTAAGTATCGTTGGGCCATTGACAGGTGTTTCCGGGAGCTCGGTCCCTGGGACGTCTATTACCCCGTGAATCCCCTGCGGCCGGAGCTCTATACCTTCATCATGCCCATGAAGGCGAGGTGGCCGGGCATCGACCTCCCTCCGGACAGCATCTGCCAGCTGCTGGAGGAGGAGATCATGAAGGTGGAGGACTACGAGTGGATCAGCGGGTTGGCCGCGAGATACCCCAGGCTGACCTATATCCCCTTCTTCATGCGCATGATCTCCCGTGCCTGGGATGATGTCGGGGAGGATCTCAAGGGATATGCTTTCATACTCTCAGGGCTGCTGGCACATCTTGCAAACTGGCGCTACGAGTTCGAGTTGATGAAGAGGCGCGGCGTGACCGTGCTGTATGGTTTTCTCCCCGAGGCGGCCTTCGACACTTTCTCGCTGGCCCGCGGCTTCCTGGACTTCGCCCGCGACCTCAAGAAGCGGCCGCAGGAGATCGCGAGGGCTGCGGACGACCTCGGCGAGGGTTATCTCTTAATCTGCAGGCTGGTCTGCGCGCTCATGGGCATCAAACGGGTGGAGATATTCGTGCACCGCTCGTCCAGCGACTTCATATCTCCCGAGACCTTCCGCAAGCTCTCATTTCCATCCCTCAAGGCCCTGGTGGAGGGGCTGGTAGCGGCAGGCATCAATCCCATCCTGCACTGCGACGGCAACTGGGACATGAACCTGGAGACCCTGCGGGAACTCCCGGCGGGGAACTGCGTGATCCAGTTCGACGGCCCCACCGACATCTTCCTGGCCAAGCGCGTCATCGGCGACCGCATCTGCATCATGGGGGACGTCCCCGCGCACATGCTGGCCCTGGGATCGCCCGCGGAGGTGGACGAGTACTGCCACCGCCTCATCGAGGAAGTGGGCAAGGGCGGCGGTTACATTATGGGAGCGGGATGCGAGATACCTCCCAACGCCAGGGCGGAGAATGTGAGGGCCATGCTGGAATCGGTGACCAGGTACGGATACTACGGCGAAAACGGATAGAGCGGGGCGATCAAGCCGTAAAGAAACCGGCGGCAAGGGGCCGCCGGTTGAGATAAATTATGACGGTCAGGCTTTTATCGCCCTTATCTTTTCCGCCAGCGCGCTTCCCACGTCTTTGCCGGAGAAAAATGAGACCGACTTGTCGATCTTTTCCGCCAGCTCCGGGAGCTTGTCCGCGGTGAGGGTATCGGGCGTGGTGCCTATGAGTTCGCAGTTCTTCTTGACCGTTGCTCTGGCAATGAAATCTCCCACCGCGTCGGAGAGTATCTTCTCGATCTCCTGCGCCAGTTTATTCGCCAAAGTATCTCCTCCTGTCCTTCCACTCTGCTTCGGCGGTGATGATCTCGCCGGTCATTCCCCCGTACCTGCTTAATATCCCCAGGAATCAGCGATTCCCTATCATATATCGTTTGCAGGCTGGAGAAACTTTATCCCTATATTGATCCTTCAGGCTACGGACCTTCATATCAAACAAGCTTTGCAACCAATGAGGTTATCGGAACGATGTGAAGAAAACCCATGGGTAGACAAGCGAAAACCGTGCCCAGCTCCGTTCAATAATCGACTTTGGTTGTGAAACCGCTAGATCAGGCCTTGAGGGACCTTATCTTGTTCGCCAGGCTCTCACCCGTATCCTTGCCCGAGAAGAAGGAGACGGACTTGTTGATCTTCTCCGCCAGCTCGGGCAG
>JAFGDU010000086.1 GCA_016931915.1 Actinomycetota bacterium | reverse complement strand
GCGGGCTTCTTCTTGGCCGCGGTCTTCTTCGCCGGCTTCTTCTTGGCCGCGGTCTTCTTCGCCGGCTTCTTCTTAGCTGGTTTCTTTGCCATCTTTTCACTCCTTTCCTAGGTTTTCTCTATCAATTTTCTCCTTCAAGATGCTTTTTCCTCCTAGCTACTTCTCGACAAGAGATGAAATATACAAAAGGAAATATCAGGCATGCTCGGATGGATGGTGGTTAAAACCAATAATAGAAAAATATGGTAACTATAACGGCCTGTCTTCTTTGCGCCCTTTTCTTGCCCTATACTCCTCCAGTGCGCTTTCCAGCTGGCTCCGCCTGAAGTCGGGCCATAACACTGGAGTAATGATGATCTCCGCATCCGCGAGATGCCAGAGCATGAAGTTGGAGATGCGCATCTCTCCGGCGGTGCGGATCAACAGGTCGATATCGGGTAACCGCGGGGAGTACAAATAACGGCGGAACAGTCCCTCGTCGATATCCGCCACGGGAAGCTCTTTCTTCCTGACTTCCTCCGCCACGCTCAGGGCGGCGTCTATGATCTCCTGCCTGCCTCCGTAATTAAAATTAATATTCAGGTTCAGACCCTGGTTCGCAGCCGTTGTCTCGGCGGCGAGGTCGAACCAGGCAAGAATCTTTGGCGGTATCCTGTCCCTGCGTCCGATATGACACATGCGTACACCGAGTTCCATGAACTCCTCCATGCGCTTGCGCAAGACCTCGCGGCTCATGTTAACGAGGAAGGTCACTTCCTCCTCAGGCCTCTCCCAATTCTCCGTGGAGAAGGCGAAGAGCGAGAGCGCCCTTATGCCCTGGGAGGCGCACAACCTCACCGCCTCCATGATCGAGTCCTCCCCTACTCGGTGCCCCTCGATCCTGGGCAGACCTCGCTGCTTGGCCCAGCGACCGTTGCCGTCCATGATTATCCCGACGTGTACAGGATTAACTCCACTCACCAGCCATACCTCCAAGAAACGGTACGTGATAATGATTATAGCGGATTGCTTGATGACAGTTGGCGCCGGGAAAATACGGTGTTTTGTGCAGCTGCTGCAGATGTGGGCGGCGAAGGCAAAGCGGGCCAGATCTCAGATCTCGATCCATGAAGGAAGCGGATCGCCGCGATAGGAGGAGCGGTGCTCGAGGATTCGGGAAATGCGCCCATTTCAATCAATCGAACACGTTCGACGGCACTTCTCGGGGAGAAATCGGTATTCAAGTAACGCGGTATTTTTCCGATATATTAAAACGATACGACAAAAACAAAAGTAGCAAGGTCAGTGGACGAAATGTTGCAAGGCGAGATGATGGACACAAACGAAACGGGTGGGATCCTTCCGACAACAACTCCCGCGAGAAGGAAGGTATTCCGCAGCTTCTTCACCAAGAAACTCGAGCGTAAGTTCGAGGAGAAGGAACTGGAGGTACCCCAGCAGCTCTTGTGCATCATGGACATACCTTTCGAGGAATTCACGCCCGAGGACAAGGAGATCTACGAGGCCGAGATCAAACCCCTTGCCTTTGTCTTCACCGAGCATCTCATGGAGGTATACGAGGTGATGGGCAGACCCAGACGGGGCTGGGAAGAGATGCTCGAGCGGCTGGAGCCCTCCCCTATAAAGGTGCTGGCTACCCTGGTGATCCACGAGGACGAAAAGATCCAGCAACTCGAGGAAGAGCCAGATCCCTCTGAAATAGAGCCCATAGTCTCGGCTCCAACCGAAAAGATCAGTGTACGCATATACAAGGAAAAGGATGCGGGCAAGGAACGCTGGTGGGAGAAGAAGATATTCTGATCGCGTCCCCATTCACCCGATAACCCGGACCACCGCAAGCATCGCTCCTCTATATGGGGCTGCGTCCGTATATTCCCCTGGAAGTCCCTATCGTAGATAATGATCCTGGAACGCCTGACCTCCGCATTATGCAGGAAGTGCCCTCTTGATTGCGATGAAAAGGCTCCTGGACTATTATGGGCATATGTGCAATAATAATACCGCACGGAAAAGCGTCCTTTACATGGAGGTGAGCAATTGAAACGGGAACAACCGGATACCTTGCAGAGCAGCCCGGAACGTAAACCGGCGGAGATAGGTAATTACCTCGCCATAATGAGCGGTAAAGGGGGGGTCGGAAAATCGGCGGTTACTTCGCTCCTCGCGGCAGGTATGAAAAAGAGAGGCCTTGAGGTCGGTATCCTGGATGCCGATATAACCGGCCCCAGCATCCCCCGCATGATGGGCGTATCCGACCGGGTCGTGGTAGAGGAAGACGCAATGGTCCCTCCCCTTTCCGCAGGCGGAGTCAAAGTGATGTCGGCCAACCTCATCCTGGAAAACGAGGACGATGCCCTTATATGGAGGGGGCCAATGGTATCCAACTGCCTGCGCCAGTTCTGGGAGGAGACCAGCTGGGGGAAGCTCGATTACCTGCTCGTAGACCTGCCGCCGGGGACATCGGACGCACCCCTGACGGTGATGCAGGTGCTTCCATCCACCGACGTGCTCATCGTCACCTCCCCTCAGGTTCTGGCCTCCATGATCGTGCGCAAGGCCATCAACATGGCCCGCCGCGTGGGATCGAGGGTGATCGGTGTGGTGGAGAACATGGGCACGGCCCGCTGCCCCCACTGCGGGGAATCTTTCGAGCTCTTTCGCGGCGAGGGAACTGAGCAGATGGTAGCCCAGATGAAGGTCCCCCTGCTGGGCAAGATACCCTTCGACCAGCGTATCAGCGAGCTCAGCGATCTGGGCAGGATCGAGTCCTACCAGAATGAGGAGATCGACAAACTGGTGGGCTCGGTCATCGAGTTGACCTCAAAGGCCTGAGGGGGTAGCGAAATGGTTCAATCGCGTGCAAGGAAAGGAACGGGTGAGCCGGCGCAGTCATATGATGTCCCGGCACAGCAAGCGGCGGCGAACGCCGCTATGAATCGACAGCCATGGTATGAGCTTGCACGCGAGGCGGCGCAGATAATCGTCAGCGCCCTGGCGCTCTATGCCTCCGCCAAAGGCTTCTTAAAGAAGATCAGGGAGCGCAGAGGAGCGTAAACGACGAGAGGGGGTGTAAAGACAATGTCCGGAACTAGAAGGGGCGGCAGTGGAGCCGGCAGAGGTGCCGGCCGTCCCGCGGGAGGCCGCGGCCTGGGCGGCAGCACGCAGTGTTCCTGCCCCAAGTGCGGGTACACCGAGCCACACACCAGGGGCGTACCTTGCTCGAACAAGAGCTGCCCCAAGTGCGGCACCCGCATGGTGGGAGCCCGCTGTTGAGAAAGCGGCGCCACCATCATAATCACTGCATCGCAAGGAACGATCATAGGATATGGAGGTGTTTTAGAAAGTGAGAGTAGCGATTTCGTCGAGCGGAACCGACCTGGATAGTGCGGTAGATCCCAGGTTCGGCCGCTGCGCTTACCTGGTCTTCGCGGATACGCAGACCATGGCCTTCGAGGCCGTCCCCAATCCCAACATCTCTGCAGGTGGAGGGGCGGGGATCAACACCGCTCAGATGGTTATAGACAAAGGCGTCGAGGCCGTTATCACAGGCAACATGGGACCTAACGCTTTCGGCGTTCTGAACCAGGCCGGCATACCGGTCTATACCGGCGCCACGGGCTCCATCAGGCAGGCCCTGGAGAGCTTTGGTGCAGGCGGTTTCGCCGCCACGCAGTCCCCCACCGTGGGAGGCCACTACGGCACGCAGGCTCCCCCTACCGGTACGGGTCCAGGCGGCGCGCCCGGCCCCACCGGCGGGTTTCCCGGCCCGGGTATGGGCGGCGGTATGGGCGGCGGTATGGGCGGCGGTATGGGCGGCGGCGGACGCGGTATGGGCAGAGGCCGCGGTGGCGGAAGGGGTAGAGGCCGTTGGTGATCAGCATAGCCAGCGGCAAAGGCGGGACCGGCAAGACCCTGGTAGCCGTCAATCTCGCCCTGTCCCTGGCCGGGGAGGGCTACGACGTCCACCTCATAGACTGTGACGTCGAGGAACCCAACGACCATCTCTTCCTCGCTCCCGTCATCGAGAGGAGCGAGGAGGTTTCCCTGATGGTCCCCAGGGTAGACGGGGAAAAGTGCGATCTATGCCGGGCCTGCGTAGACTTCTGTGCCTTCAACGCCCTGGCCCTCGCCGGCGACAAGGTGATGATCTTCGATGAACTCTGCCACTCCTGCGGAGGCTGTTCCCTGGTCTGCCCGCGGGAAGCCGTCTACGAAGAGCCTGCCACCATCGGCAGGATGGAATGCGGCAAGGTGAATGTGAGCTCGGGCCGCGCCATGTCCTTCTGCCACGGCGTACTGGAGATCGGTGAGCCCAAGGCTTCACCCATTATCAAGCGCATCAAAGAAGAGATAAGAGAGGGTGCGGTCAATATCCTGGACGGAGGGCCCGGCTCGGGGTGCGCGGTCATGGAGACCGTCCAGGACTCCGACTACTGCGTTCTGGTGACCGAGCCCACCCCCTTCGGCCTGCACGATCTGCGCATGGCCCTGGATATGGTCGGAGAACTGGGGGTGCCCCACGGCGTGGTGATAAACAAGTACGTCCCGGGCGGAGAGGGTATCGATGCCTTCTGCGTCGAGGCGAGGGTGCCCGTGCTCATGCGTATACCCTATAAGAGGGAGTATGCCGCCCTCTATTCCCGCGGCGGCAACCTGGTGGAGGAGATCCCGGAGTGGCGCGAGCGCTTCCTCCACCTCTTCCGCGGCATCGCCGGAGAACGCGTGGCGGGGGAGGTGCGGTGATGAAACAACTGACGGTGCTCAGCGGCAAGGGCGGCACGGGCAAGACGACCGTGGCGGCGGCCCTGGTGCAGCTGGCGGGAGAGGCGGTCATCGCCGACTGCGACGTGGAGGCCCCCAATCTCCATCTCCTCCTCGGCCCCCGTATCGAGCGGAGTTACGCTCTCTCCGTATCCAGCAAGGCGCTGATCGACGAGGACCTGTGCACGGCATGCGGTGTATGCGAGGAGGAATGCAGGTTCGGCGCCATACGCGAACTGAAGGTGAACCCTTTCTCCTGCGAGGGATGCAGGCTGTGCAAGTACCTCTGCCCCGTCGGCGCCATAAACATGGTGGAGCAGGAGGGCGCCGAGGTGTTCCTGGGGGAGACACCGTACGGCCCCATGGTATGGGCCAGGCTGGCCATGGGCGAGGAGGCCTCCGGGAAAGTGGTCACGCAGGTGCGCATGGAAGCGCAGGCTATCAGCGCGGAGAGGGGGTTGGAGCTGATAATCACCGACGGCTCGCCGGGCATCGGGTGTCCGGTGATCGCATCGGTGACGGGCTCGAACCTCGTGCTCATGGTGGCCGAGCCCACCATTTCCGGCCGGCATGACCTGGAAAGAGCCCTGGACATGTCGTCCTTTTTCAACGTCCCCTGCCTCGTGTGCATAAACAAGGCTGACATCAACGAGCAAGAGGCCGGCAAGATCAGGGAATCCTGCCGCTCGCGCGGCGTGGAGGTCGCGGTGGAGATACCCTATTGCGAGGACCTGGCGGAGGCCGCAAGGCAGTCCCGCCCTCCCCTGGAATTCACGGACGAGAGCGTCACGCAGCTCTTCCGTACCCTGCACGCGCAGGTGATGGAAAGAACGGGCACCGGTAGCGTAAAGCTGCCGTGAACGGTTGAGATATGCAGGGTGCGAACTGCCGATACTTGCTATAATGCATGGAAAGATAACGAGGAGGTAGGATATGAGGATCTGTATCGCCGCGGAAAACGGCATGGTATGTCAGCACTTCGGGCACTGCCCCGAGTTCGCCATCTTCGAGGTGGAAGAGGGCGGCATAAAGGAGATCAGGTCCATGCCCAACCCGGGACACGCTCCCGGCACGCTCCCCCCCATTCTCAAGGAGTGGGGAGTCACCCACGTCATCTCGGGCGGAATGGGGATGCGGGCGGTGGAGCTCTTCCAGTCCATGGGCATCGACGTGGTCACGGGCGCCGAGGGCGGCCTGGAGGAGGCGGCCAGGGCACTCGCCTCGGGCCAGCTCTCTCCGCAAGCCAACATCTGCGACCATTCCGGGGGCGACCATAACTGCGACCACTGAACAGGTTCCTGACGCTGAACGCGCACGGACATGCCGCTTGCAGGTTGAGCGGCAACGGAAGGTAAACTGATCCCATGGCCAGACCGCCAAAACGCAAGGTGGTAACGGAGAAGCCCGCGGTCGATTATTACAAACCGCGTGGCATACCCATGATCCAGCTCGAGGAGAACTCCCTCACCCTGGAGGAGATGGAGGCTTTTCGCCTGGCGGACGGCCTCGGCTGTTACCAGGAGGATGCCGCCACGCGCATGGGCGTATCGCGCCAGACCTTCCAGAGATTGCTGAAACAGGCCCGCTCCAAGATAGTCGACGCCCTGGTGAACGGAAAGGCGCTTCACATGTCCGGCGGCAACTATATCACGCCGGCAGGTAAGGGCAATTACCGCTGCGGCTACTGCGGGGGGGAGATGAAACCGGGGACCGGGGCGAAAGGCCCCCCCTTGCGCTGCCCCACGTGTGATTAGGAGTTATCACCATCACCTGGCTCAAGGAGCGATATTATCCACCAGCCTCTCCCCGAAGGCCCGGGAAGCATGGGGGGCGCACCCGGTAACGATGTTACCGTCCACCACCACATCCTCATAGATATAGTTCGCCCCCGCATCATCCAGGTGCCCGGCTACCGAGGGGATAGCGGTGGCGTTGCGGCCGTTGAGCACACCCGCCTTGGCCAGTATAACCGGGGCCATGCATATGGCCCCGACGGTCTTGCCGCTGCGGTTCGCCTCCCGCGCCAGATCATGAGCAGCGGCGTTGTAAAACAGCTGTCCCGCTCCTCCGCCGCCGATGAAGGCCACCGCAACGTAATCATCCACGACTGCCTGGTAGATGGTGATGTCGGGCATCACCACCGTGCCCTCCTGGCCGCGCGCTTCCGCAAGGCTGGTGGAAGCCACCTGCACACAGAATCCCTCTTCCTCCAGTCTCTCCCTTGTCTTCCTGTATTCCCGGTCCGTGAAATCGCGCGGCGGTACCACCAGGAGCACTGTACCGCTGGCGCGGTACGCACAGGCCGTCCCCCTGATGCCCGTCTCCCCCTCCTGCTCCTGCAACGTTGATCTTTCGCCCGGCCCGGGCACAATGATGTCTGCAAACAATATGAGGAACGCGACGCACAGCACGATAACCTCGAATATAACGCGTCCCTTCCTTTGAGCAGCCATCTCAGCCCCCTCTGTTCCTAAGATTTTCCCACAAGTGCCTAAACTATTGAAGCTCGCGTCCCGAAACATTATTAGGAGTGCTGGGAAGGGGTAAAAGCCCAGGTGTGGAATTATTCGTTGAGGGAATATATATAGTGATTTAATGTGGCCGGCTTGAAACATACATTTCAAGTGGGTTTATGTTGCTTGAGTTGTTGTTAAGTCGGATAATCGAATTACAGGCGTTGGGCCGGCTGGAGGAGGTGATGCCAGCATAGCTTCGGTCTTTTGGGTACCGATTCCCATCACCGAAGGCCGGACCACCTTCGGTATATCCGTAAGCAAGTGGTGGCTTGATCAAGAATATTACTAAGGGGGGGTATGCATGAACAAGTATGTACGGAGTGCCATCGTGGCGGTCATCCTGGCCGTGGTGGCGTTCTTCTGGATCTGGTTCTTCGATTACCTGGGGGCCAAGGC
>JAFGDU010000085.1 GCA_016931915.1 Actinomycetota bacterium | reverse complement strand
ACCGCGCGGAGATCCACACCGTCAAGGCCATCGGGGACAATCCCGGCATCAACGTTACCGGGCTCGCCGAAAGCATGGGCGTGACCAAGGGAGCGGCTTCCCAGATCCTCAACAAGCTGGTCAGCAAAGGCCTGGTGGTAAAGAGGAGCGCGGACGACAACGCCAAGGAGATCCTGCCCGAACTAACCCAGGCCGGTTTAAAGGGCTACCACAAGCACGAGGAATTCCACACCCTGATGTTCAAAACGGTACGCGACTACTACGGTGACAGGTTCGTGCCCGAGATGGAGAGGTTCACGTCGGTGATGGGAGATCTCAACCATATCCTGGACCGGTTCGAGGAGAAGGGTCTGCAGGCGTAGATATTTTTTTGTCCTATTAGTTTAGTAGCTAAACATAATTCAGGAGGGATGAAGATGGAGAGCGGAGCGATGGAGGGAGTAAGGGTGATGGAAGGCATGAAGGTAGTGGAAGGAGCAAGTGTGATGGAAGGCGTGAAGGTGGCGGAAGGAGCAAATGTGATGGAAGGCGTGAAGGTGGCGGACGGGAGTGGGACACGCGAGGAGAGAGCGGTCGCGCGTGAGAGGCTCGTCTGCCCCCCGGGGCACGTGCGCGTAATGGACAATTTCCTGCGCCCGCTTCTGCACAGGCCGCGCAAGCTCTTCGGGCCTTACGTACGGGAGGGGATGACCGTCCTGGACGTCGGGTGCGGCGGGGGATTCGCGTCCATGGGCCTGGCCGAACTGGTGGGTGAGGGCGGCAGGGTGATCGCCGCCGACCTGCAGCCCGAGATGTTGGCCATGGTCAAGAAGCGGGCGAGGGAAACGGGGCTGGCGGACAGGGTCAGGATCCACCGCTGCAACGCCTACGGTGTAGGCTTGCGGGAGCGGCTGGATTTCGCCCTGGCCTTTTGGATGGTTCACGAGGTGGTGGACCTCGAGGCGTTCCTCGCCGAGATGTATGGATTCCTGAGGCCAGGCGGCCACTTTTTCGTCGCGGAGCCTCGGGTTCATGTCACGCGCGCTGATTTCGAGGATCTGATCGAGGCAGCCCGGCGTGCCGGTTTCACCGTCGCGGACTTGCCCAGGGTGAGCTTGAGCAGGGCGGTCGTGCTCTCCAGGTAGTAAACCGGGTCCGACTTGGAGTGCATGCGTTGCCGCGATCCGGTTGGCGGCTTATATAAAAAGTCGTGCGGCGAAGCCCGGTGCGGATTTCAAGGGTGTGTCGCGCCGGTTCCCGTTACTTCGCTCCGGTGCCACAAATACGGCGGTTGGGTTATAATACAACTACTGACATACTGTATATGGGGGAAGCCGGGATACAACGAATGGGGAGATATAGATAGGGTTACAAAGGTCATCAAAATCGGAGAACTCTTTGCCGACTTGATTACCATTCCTTTCCAGAGCCCATCCATGTCTCGATGCGTTGGATCAGCTGTCGGCAGGTGGCAAGATCAGGCTTACCAGGGCGAGATCGAAGGAGGAGCGAGATGGTTGGGGAAACATCACTTTCCAGAATGCTTGCATTGACGTTCGTGGCGGCGCTCGCGCTGTTCGTCACCGCCGCCGCCGGGCTGCTGCCCGTTTTGCCGGCCGCTCCGGCGCTGGCCGATCCCGGCCCAGGCTGGGAGAGCCAGGGGCCGGTTCCCGGTGTGACCACCTTGTACGCGATCGACGCGGTTGACGCCGACGTCGCGTGGACGGTCGGACCAGATATGATCGCCAAGACGGTAAACGGGGGCGCGGAATGGGTGGTACAGGCCACTGCGGACGGCACTATCCTGGAGGATGTGGATGCGGTCGACGCCGATACGGCCTGGACGGTAGGGGCGATAAGCAACATATCGCTCGTGGTGAGTACCGCCGACGGGGGAACCACCTGGGTGCCGCACGATACCACGGCCTTCAGGACCAGCATCCCCTTTCCCTACAGCACCTTCCTCTCCTTCGACCGCGCCACCGCCGTTACCGCCCTGGACGCGAACACCGCGTGGGTGGCCGTGCGCTACTTCGGCATGATTCCTAACCCCCTGGATCCCTATCATCCCACCGAACTGCCCGCGAGCGGCATCTGGAAGACCGTAGACGGCGGCGCCTCCTGGACGCTGCAGTACTTCGGCGCCACCTCGAAGATAATCTATTCCATAGAAGCGCTTGATGCGCAGACCATCTGGGCGGGGGCGGGATTCCCCCAGGCACAGGCCTTCAGGAGCGAGAACGGCGGCGCCTCATGGGCGACCCAGGAGGTCGGCACCTATGGCGCTCTCACCTCCTTAGCGGTAGTCGATTCCAATGTTGCCATCGGGGCAACCGGCACCCAGCTCGCCAAGACCTTCGATGCCGGCCAGACCTGGACCGTTGTGGATGACAACCTGGCCGATGCGACCTTGTTCAGGATGGCGGCCGCCGATGCCGACGTTGCCTGGGCCATAGGCACGAGTACGGGCTCCATAGCGACGTTGATCGCGAAGACCACGGACGGCGGGCAGACCTGGACTACCCAGTCCACCGGGGCTGCAAACTACGTCTTCGGCTTGACCGCGCTGGATCCATGCGCCGCATGGGCGGTGGGTAATTATGGCAATGTCCTCAAGACTGTCGACGGCGGGGACGCCCTGCCCGATATCGTCTCCGTGGTACCCACTTCCGGAGCAGAGGGAGCCGCGGTGACCGTGAGCGGCTGCGACTTCGGCGATACGCAGGATTCCTCCTACGTCTCCTTCGGGGATACCCAGGCCACCACCTACACCTCCTGGTCGCATAGTGAGATCGTGGCCGCGGTGCCCGCGGGAGTCGCGGGAGAGGTGGCGGTCACCGTGACCACCGCCGAGGGGACCTCTAATCCCAAGGGCTTTACGATAACCGATCCACTCTCACTCACCTCCATCACCCCGGACACGGCGGTGCAGAACGCCATCACCGTGGAGATAACGGACCTGGCCGGCACCGGCTTTCAGCCCGGGGCCACGGTCCGCTTAGAGCAGGGGGACACGGTCCTTGCCGCCTACGACGTGAGCGTGGTTTCGGGAGAGAGCATCACCTGCAAGATCGGCTTCTTCCTCGCTCCCACCGGGGCCTGGGACGTGGTAGTCGAAAACCCGGACGGGGCGGAGGCCCGCCTGACCGGCGGCTTTACCGTCACCTCCGCCTGCGGGGAGGGCGGCGGTGCCGCTTTGCTCATGCTGGGACTGACCCTGGGGCTGCTCTCCCTGGCGGGGTCGACGCGGCTGAGGAGGCGGCGCAAGTAGATTAAACGGGAACACCAGGGATACGTGCAGACGTAAGGGACATCGCAGATAAGGAGAGGCGCCTCGCCACATCAACGCGGGGCGCCTTCTGGCGATAAGAGGCCCCGGTAATCCGGGGCCTACCGATTACGTTGAGCGGATACTATACGGGCCTGACCCTATCATCGGGACGTTTTATCCCATGTACGTGGCTGACCCTCATGCCCCAGGCACGAGGCAGGGCCTGACCCCAATGCCTAGGGCGCGTAGCCTATGGAGTCGTGCGCCCAGGTCCTGCCTCCCCCGTACATGGCCCGCTCGCAGATGACGTT
>JAFGDU010000084.1 GCA_016931915.1 Actinomycetota bacterium | reverse complement strand
GTTAGATCAAGCTGGTTGACAGGCGTAAGCAAATCCTCTACCTGTTCCAATCTCGCCAATGCTTCCTGGGTACGTGTGAGTCAGTAGGAGTTTCTAATGGGGAATGGGGAGGCCGACCGAAGATCAGGTAGTAAAACGGACACCGCTTATTGACCTCCATTTGGAAAAAAGGATTCAGGATTGGATAATAATAATGATTCTATATCTCAAGTCAGAGAAACCTATGAATGGAGGAAGCTCATGGGTACAAAGCCAGTCGTTGTAATCGGAGCGGGCTGTGCCGGATTGGCGGCGACCTATACACTGAAGAAGGCCGGGGTCGATGTCGTGGCCCTGGAGGCCAGAGATCGGCCGGGTGGACGCTGCTGGAACATGAGCAGGGACGAGTTCCTTCTCCCCATCGGCGCCGGTTTTACCGAGACGCAGTGGGCCACCACCCAGAAGTTCATCAGGGAGCTGGGGCTGTCGGACCAGGCGCACGAGGAAGATACCATGAGGGTGGCCTTCTGGCGCAACGGCAAGAATTATTTCCTCCTCAAGGGCACCCCCATGGAAACGCTGAAGAACATCCCTGAGATGCTCAAGTTCAGGGGATGGCCCCTCAAGGCCTACCCCCAGGCCGTGAAGCTGGGGCTGGCCATACGGAAATACATGCGCAGGATCGACCCCGTCAGCGAGAAGCTGGATCCGCTCCTGGAGCTGGGGAATGTCAGCTCCGCCCAGTTCGCTCTCGAGCATGGCGGTCCCGAGATCCTGGATCATCTTATCTCGCCGTTTCTGGGCACCATGGTGCTGGCACGGCCCGAGGAGGTCACCATCTCACACCTCATCGCGCTGGCGTTCTTCATGAGCGGGGTATGCATCATGGAGAACGGCATGGGATCCATCAACGAGGGGCTCTACGAGAAGGTAAAGGACAACGTACGCTTGTCCACACCGGTCACCAAGGTGGTCATCGAGGGCAAGCAGGTCAAGGGCGTCGAGACCGTGGACGGGTTCATCGAAGCCGACCAGGTGATCTGCGCCACCGATGCCGAGCTGGCGCGGCAGCTCATCCCGGACCTGCCCGATACCATGCGTAAGCCCCTCGAGACGTGCGGATACAGCTCGACCTACAACTATATCTTCGCCCTGGAGAAGAAGATCACCCCTGAGAAGTTCGTGGCAACCTTCATCCCGGGCGGCGAGAAATCCATCCTGTCTGCCATTTTCGAGACCGCCGGCGGAGCCATGAAGACGGCGCCGGAAGGTGCCGGGCTGATGTATGCCTTCACGGCCGGGTGGCACGACGAGGAACTCGGCCTGCTCTCGGAAGACGAGCGGCGAAAGAGCGTCATCGCGGAGATGCAGAAATACTGGCCGGAATTTCCCGCTGAGCCCTATTTCACCGAGTGCATACGGTGGGACAGGGCGGTCAATCTGGAATCTCCCGGGCAGTTTCCCGCCATCCACGAATTCCTGCAGCACCATACCA
Source organism: Actinomycetota bacterium (assembly GCA_016931915.1). GTDB lineage: Bacteria > Actinomycetota > Geothermincolia > Geothermincolales > RBG-13-55-18 > SURF-21. Next base: position 4,699 of record JAFGDU010000084.1, on the reverse strand, counting down.
GGGACGTGAAGGGACTTTATATGGCCGGAGAATACCTGTTCCTCATAGCGTGCACGGAGGGCGCGTTTGCCACCGGCGAAAAGGCAGCCGACATGGTACTGGAGGATCTGTAGGAATCGGTCTGAACTTGGCAGGGAGGAAGCGCATGAACCCCGAGCCGTTTCGCATCGACGTGCACCATCACATCCTGAGCCCGGAGTACATAGCCATGCTGGAGGCTGCAGGCGGTAAGGAAGTCGGAGACCGGTTGATGTCGGATTGGGATCCGAGCGGCGTCCTGGAATGGATGGACAGAAGCGGAATAGCTACCGTGATCGCCTCCCTGCCGGCACCGGTGTACGTGGATGAAGAGCGTTATTATCCCGAAGTGGCCAGGAGCTGCAACGAGCACTATGCCCGCATAATAGGGGAGTACCCGCACAGGTTCGGTGGGTTCGCCATGCTGCCCCTTCCCGATGTCGATGCCTCCCTTGCGGAGCTGGAATATTCCCTGGACACCCTGAAACTTGACGGCGTGGTTCTCGCGTCCAGCGTGGCCGGCGTGTACCTGGGTGACCCCGAGCAGAACGAGCTCTTCGACGAGCTCGAGCGCAGGAAGGCGGTGGTCTTCATCCACCCCTTCGTCCCACCCGACGCGGATGTTCCCCTCCCGTATCTTCCCGCCTTCCTGATGGAGTTCGTCCTGGAGACCACGCGGACCGTGGCCAGCTTGCTCTTCAACGGGACCCTGGAGAGGTGCCCGAATATAAGGTTCATCCTCTCCCACGCCGGGGGGACCGTGCCTTACCTGGTGTGGAGGTTCGCCCTGGGCCAGTTTCTGCCGGGCCTCACTGAAAAGGTGCCGCAGGGGGTGGAGGCCTACCTGCAGCGTCTTTATTACGATACGGCGCTCTCGGCATCACCCCATGCCCTGCGCTCGCTGCAGGAGTGCGCGGACCTATCCCACATCCTCTTCGGCGCCGATTATCCGCCGGCGCCGGAAGCGGTGACCGCGGCGTCCATCCAGGGCCTCGAGGAGTACGATGGGTTCGACGACAGCGAGCGGCAAGCAGTATACCGCGGCAATGCCCTTGCCTTGTTCCCGCGCCTCGAGGAGTCGTGAGGAGGGCCGCTCTTCTTCCCGGCCTCACAAGGGTTACGGTCAGACACGCAATGGTTGGCCCTATCTATCGATAAAGATGTGCTCCTTGGTGATCCATGAGACACTCCGCTTGGAATCAACGAAATTCGCTTCGTCCTGAACCAGGATCTCGTTTGCCTTCAGCCCTTCCGGTGTCGTGGCAGCTCCCATCAGGTCCAAACGGTCATACCAGAGATCGACATGACCCAGGAACGATTCCTCCATCGGGACTCTTGGTCCGGTTACCAGATCGATCAGGCCCGTGTCGATCATCGGCACTTGAATGGCCTGGCGGAAACGGCCGGCGGCAGCAACGGAACGGGCAAGTGCGTTGTGGTTCGTGGTCCAGTAAAGGCGGGCCTCATCGGGTTCCCGATGCGTGTAAAGAAGACCGAAGATCTTGATGATCGGGCTTCTTTCTCTGGCGATGATCCTCTCCTGAGAGATGATCACCGGTACGTCCATGGCCCAGTAGATGGACGACTCGTCGATATCTACGAACTTCTTTTCGTCCTCGAGCAGTTCCCCCAGAGCTTCCTTTCCGGCCGTGGTGCCGAAAGCCTCTGTGACGGTGCCCTCACTGTCCCACCATAGATCCTCAACGCCGTTGAAGGGCTTCACCTCGCTCTGGCGCATCTGCATCAACAGATCATTCAGGGGGTCATCTTGAGTATGGCTCTGTATGTAGCGGCGGATGCGAAGATTGGTAGAGTGCTTTGCGACCATCGGGCCGTGAATATCACGCCAGTATGTCTGGAATTCCTCCCGAGACATGCCGGGAAGCCTCCTCATCACGTAGACCAACCTGATCATTTAATCAAATACCCCTTTCATTTTTCCTGCATCATATCACAGCCCCCGGCACCGCTACTCTGCCAGTGCACCCTGCTCGCAACCGTAAGGGGGTTTCCCTCGACCTTAACAGTGTCAAGACGGAAATAAAGGGGGACTGAGAGCCCCATTGAGCTTGCTGGATAAAAAATAGGTTTATCTAAAAAAGCAAAAAGAGATCGGGGGCCAGAAGCCCCCGAGTATTCTCTGGCAAAGCCTCTTCGGCTTCCCAGCCTTTACAGCACACCCCCTAGGCTTGTTTGGCGAGGGGAATCAGGCGTTGAGGTACCCGTCTCGGTTCAGATGGCCGGTGAAGCTGACCTGTATGGACCCCCTCCGCTGTCCGTGCCCTCCGGTATCCCTGCAGGGCCTGCAGCATCTTTGGCTTTTTCCGTCCAGACATCTTACTCACCCGCCATCTTTCTATCCGCCTACCTCTTCCCCGCACCCCAGCCTGTATCCACTGCGTGCTTCAGGCTGGATCAACCGGCCATGGGCCTTGCGCCCAGTCCCGCGCCGGTCACGGGCTGCGTGCTCTTCGCCGCCGGCTTGGGCCTGCGGGACCTGAACGACACCACCAGGGCGGTGCCGTAGCAGGCGAGCAGAACTCCCAGGGCTGCGAGTACCGCGTAGAGAACCCCTGTGAAATCCCCGATAATCATCACTTCCACCTCCTTATCAATACCCGTTTCTTACCCGTTTCCTCAAGCTGCCTTCAATGCGTCATCGTTGTAAGCGCGCCGCATGCCTCCGGGCAGCGGCCCCTGGGCTACCAGCCTGCGAATGCGTATGCGCTGCACCGCGAAGCTGACCAGGTATCCTGTGCCTATGAGCGCCAGGATGGAAAAGAACGCGATAATGTATATGGCCATAAGACCCCAGGCTATCAACATCACTCACACCTCCCTTCTCCCGCCGGTGCCCCTTTTGGGCCTGATGTTCGAGTTCATTCCGGTCGCCTTTCCCCTGGATCGAGTGGTTTTGCGGGAGGTTTTGTATCATCTGTTAGCCCCAGCATAGAGGCGGGCTCTAATGCTGCAGCAAAAAACGAGACAAGAATGAGTGAATTTAGGGGGTTTTTCAAAAAAGGCAGGTCTTATGATTAAAGATCTCGTGGGTTCGTTTTAGCGACAAACAGCCTTTGAAATGCGCTGATAGGCGCTAAACCGCTTCGTCCCCCCGGCTTCGCTGTGGGGATATCCTCCGCCATGATGTCTATGGCCGGCCTCATCAGGTCCCGCACTTCCTCGGGGTCCAATTTCTCGGAGAGTTGAGTGAATCCCGCCACATCCGCGAAGAGCACGGTTACCTGCTTGCGCTCACCTTGCGAGCTCTTGCGGGAGGAAGGCGATTCATGCTCCATATGTTGAACCGCCCCGGGTTTACCGGAGACTCGGTTGCTTGAGTCCTTCCCTCTCTTCCTGGCCCTCCTTTCCCCAATAATAATCCTCTAATTCCGCCGGTGGAATATTGCCGATGGGTTCGAGGATCCGGCGGTGATTGAACCAGTCAATCCACTCCAACGTGGCGTATTCTACCTCGTCCAAGTTCCTCCAGGGTCCGCGGTTACGGATAACCTCTGTCTTGTAGAGGCCGATGACCGTCTCGGCCAGGGCGTTGTCGTAAGCATCGCCCCGGGATCCGACGGATGAGACGGCACCGGCATCCTCTAAGCGCTCGGTATAACGGATAGACGGGTACTGGCTTCCCTGGTCGCTGTGGTGCACAAGCCCTCCCAGGCTGCCTCGCTTACGCGCCCAGAGCGCCATCTCCAGGGCATCTAAGACCAGGTCGGTGCGGAGCGAGGTGGAGGCCCGCCAGCCCACGATGAAGCGGCTGTAGGCGTCGATTACAAAGGCGACGTAGGCGAATCCGGACCAGGTGGCGACGTAGGTGAGGTCGGCCAGCCAAAGCCGGTTGGGCCCCGGGGCCGTGAAATTGCAGTTTACTAGATCCCGAGGCCTTTCCGCATCCTCGTCGGGGATGGTGGTGCGCTTCTTCTTCCCCCGCCTCACGCCCTCTAGGCCCAGCTCACGCATAAGTCGCTCCACCGTGCAGCGGGCTACCTCAAACCCTTCGCGTTTCATCTGCCGCCAGACCTTGCGCGCGCCATAGACGCCGAAGTTCTCCGCGTGCACCCGCCGGATCTCGACCTTCAGCCTCTCGTCCCTTATCTCCCTTGCCGATGGCGGACGCTTTTTGGCGTCGTAGTAGGTAGACGGGGCGATCGGCAAATACCTGCAGATCGGCTCGACCCCGAAGCGCTCTTTCTCCTCGTCGATGTAGGTAATCATTTCTTCTGTTGGCGGTCGAGCTCCGCCCCGAAAAAAGCTGCCGCGCTCTTTAGGATCTCGTTGGCCCTCTTGAGCTCGCGGTTCTCGCGCTCCAGCTCCCTCAGGCGCTCGCGCTCCTCGGTCGTTAGCCCGGGGCGCAGTCCCTGGTCCCTTTCGGCTTGCCTAACCCAGGTGCGCAGTGTCTCTGCCGTCATGCCGAACTTTTCCGAGATCGAGCGTATCGCCGCCCACTGCGACGCGTACTCCGGTGCGTGATCGAAGACCATGCGCACCGCCCGTTCCTTCAACTCCGGTGGATATCTCTTTTGTGTTTTCATGGCTCCATCCTCTCAGATAATGGAGCCTCCAGGAAAGTCGGGGCGGTTCAGTGCCGGACATGTTTCTTTTCAATATCCCGGGCTTCCTTTTTAGGATGTGGCGCAACGGATACAAGCAATACGTTCGCTTCTCCCTT
>JAFGDU010000083.1 GCA_016931915.1 Actinomycetota bacterium | reverse complement strand
GTCGCCTTCGGCTCCCTGTTCACCGCGGGCACGGTGATCACGCAGTATTTCGCCAATGACGTGCAGGTGGCATCCATAGTCTTCTGGACCTTTGGTGATATCGGCCGCGCTTCGTGGCAGGAACTGGCTATCATGGCGGCCCTCACCTTTCCCATCACGGCGTATTTCATCCTCAACCGCTGGAATTTCAACGCTATGGAGAGCGGCGACGATACCGCCAGGAGCCTTGGGATCAACGTGGGCAGGACGAGGATGGTGGGTATGTTCCTGGCCTCCCTGGTCACTGCGGTGGCGGTCTCCTTCCTGGGGATCATCGCCTTTCTCGGCCTGGTCAGTCCCCACATCATGCGCCGCATGATCGGAAGCGACTACCGTTACCTCATACCCGGCTCGTGCGCCATGGGGGCCTTCCTGCTCCTGGTCTCCGACACCGTGAGCAGGACCATTATCGCACCCATAGTACTGCCCGTGGGGGCCATAACCGCCTTCATGGGCGCACCTTTGTTCCTGTATATCCTTATCCGAGGTTACAGGAGGACATGATGCTGGCAGTAGACGGGATACGGTTCGCCTACAACGCAAAGCCCGTTCTGGACGGGGTGTCCTTCGACGTCGCCAGGGGCGAGCTCTGTTCCATCCTGGGCAACAACGGTGCCGGCAAGAGCACCCTGCTCAAATGCCTGCTCGGGATCCTGCATCCCCAGGAAGGCAGCGTACTCATCGAGGAAGAGGACGCTTCGCGCCTGAGCCGCATGGAGATAGCACGCCGCATGGGATACGTAGCCCAGAAGGAGAGCACCAGTGCCAGGCTGACCGTCTTCGATGCCGTGCTCATGGGAAGGAGGCCGCACATCAACTGGGGAGCGAGCGCGAGGGACCTGGAAGTGGTGCAGGAGGTGATGGAGTCCCTGGAACTCGAGGACCTGTCCCTGCGCTACCTGGACCAGCTCAGCGGGGGTGAGCTGCAGAAAGTGGTTATCGCCAGGGCCCTCGCCCAGGAACCGGGCATAATGCTCCTGGACGAACCCACCAGCAACCTGGACCTGAGGAATCAACTGGAGGTCATGGAGACAGTAAGGAGGGCTGTGGCTGAAAGGGGCATAGCGGCGCTGATGGCCATACACGACGTAAACCTGGCCCTGCGCTTCTCGCACAAGTTCATGCTCCTGAAAGACGGCGTCATATTCGCCTGCGGGGGCACCGAGGTCATCACCCCGAGGAGCATGCTGGAGGTGTACGGCGTAAGCGTGGAGGTCGAGAAGCTGGGGGAGAGGAAGATCGTCATTCCCCTGCAGGCCCTGGAGGCGGAAAAAGGAGCGGAGGAGGAGCGGCATGTCTAACGAGAGTCCCGCCGGGAAACGGGATGAGCCCATGGTTCTGAAGCCCCTGGGGGTGATCGCTTCGCCGTACAGGACCATGAACGATGCCCCCTTCCAGGGCCGCTTCAGCAAAGATGAGTCCGTCATCGAGGTCTACGACGAATTCGCGCATGCTTTGAAAGACGTGGAGACCTCCGATTACCTCATCGTCCTTTACTGGGCCCACCTCGCCAACCGCGAGGTGCTCCAGACCGTCACCCCCTGGGGGCCGGAGGTACGCGGCGTTTTCGCCTGCCGCTCGCCGTCGCGGCCCAATCCCCTGCAGTTCTGCGTCGTCGAGCTGCTGGAAAGGGATGGGAAGCGCCTGAAAGTCCGTGGATTGGATGCCGTGGACGGCAGCTACCTCCTGGATATAAAGCCCTACAGCTCCAGGATCGACTCCATACCCGATGTCCGCATCGGTTGGTTCGAGGACAGCGGCGAGAAGCCGGTCGGGCTTTAACGCCGTGGAAGTCCGCAAGACTTAAGGGGTGAATATGTCCTACATCGTCATGAGTCGGGTAACACCCGGAAAGAGGGGATGAACTGAATGGAATTGAGGCCAGACCAATTCAAACTTATGCTGCCTTTGCCTGTCACCGTGATCACCACCGTCGATGCAGGTGGCATCGTCAACGCCGCGCCCTACGGCTGCGTCATGCCCATACTTAGGCCGCTGGACCTCATCGCCGTCGCCTCGGCCCCGCCGCGCCACACCCTGAAGAACATCCGGGAAACGGGGGAATTCGTGGTCAACGTCATGGGTACTCCTTCCTTTGACAAGGCCATGATGACAGCTAAAAACTATCCCCCCGAGGTGGACGAGCTGAAGGAGGTGGGCCTGGGATCTTCGCCCTCAAAGGAGGTCGCGCCACCGAGGATTGACGATGCCCTGGGGTGGATCGAGGCGGTATTCGAGCAGGAGGTAACCGGAGACCGGTACGTCCTGATCATCGGCAGGGTCGTATGCGCGGAGATGAACGACGCCTATTGCCTCGATGGACGCCTGACGGAGCTGCCGGCGTTGATGCTCAGCCCCCACTACCACATGACTGGCGAGCCTATCGGCGACGTACGTGAGACCATGAAGCTCTTCCTGGGCGATGCCGTTCCCGGTCAATAGGGAGCTTACGCAAAGCATAATATATGCGAGGTGGTGAACGAGGATGTTATCGGCAGGTCATGGGGGTTAGCGCCTTGAGCAGCAAACAGGAGCGCGGAAGAGATCGCGGCCACGGTGACCACGCACACGGGCGCGGTCCGAGCAGCTTCTGGATGCACGACCCGGAAGCGATCTTCGACGAACTCGGGCTGGTGGAGGGGGACTGTTTTCTGGATCTGGGATGTGGGCCGGGAGATTATGCCCTGCGGGCCTCCGGCATGGTGGATGAGATCGGGACGGTATACGCGCTGGACAGCCAGGCGGAGATGATCGACGCCCTGGCGGAGAAGAGCGCCGCTCAGGGCACCGAGAACATAAAGGCGTTGGTTGCGGACATCACGCGTACGCTGCCCGTGGAGGACAACTGCATCGACGTATGCTTCATCGCCACGGTGCTCCACGCCCTGGATTTCGACCGGGAAGGTCCGGGGCTGTTCGAGGAAGTCCACCGCGTCCTGAAACCCGGCGGCCGCCTGGCGATAATCGAGTGCAAGAAAGAGTACATGCCCTTCGGCCCCCCCTTAAACATGCGCCTTTCTCCCGAGGAGATCGAGAGCCTCGCGACACGGTGCGGTTTCGAAAAAGAAGGCCTGAGCGACCTGGGATACAATTACATGCTCCGGTTCGTCGCCGTATAAATGCTCTTCATGCCCTCCTATCCCCTCGTCAATCAAAGTGATGCGCGAAGGCTCGCGTCATGTTTGCCGGCATAGCATCCAGGTTCATACAGATCTGAAAACGGCGGTCGCTCGATCATTCGCCGGTCTCGATCCTGTAGGGACAGGTTTGCCTCAGCGGGCAGTGGGCGCAAAGCTCCTCGCGCGTCCATGTGGCCATCTCGGGCCCCATGCCTATGACCAGGGATTCGGACTTGCGGGGTGACATTATCCCCGATTCCATGAGGGATACCCCGATCTCGGCGGCCGGCACCAGCTCGAAAAGCGGCCGCTGTTCGGAGAGGGGAAAGCCCGGCATCCCCGGGCTCAGCGGGCCGCTGGTCTCGTAGCCCCGGGTCGAGGCTCGCTCCATGATGATCAGGCAGCACTGCCGGGCCAGGGCATCCACGGCGGCGCTGCCGATGCCGTCCATAAGCAGACCCCGCAGGGATTTATTGCGCGAGAAACAGGCCGTCGATTCCTCTTCCACCCCGGGGCCGATGGTACAGACCAATAAGGCGAGCTCCCTGGCACCCTCCAGCGCCGCGGGCAGTAGGCGGCCGCGCAGGGTTGCCCCTCCTTCCAGCTCCAACACCTCGTCTTCCATGCGGGCTACGGGATAGATCTCGAAGACCATGGAGGGCTGCAGAAGGCCGGAGCCCTCAACCTCGTGCAGCAGCTCCAGTACTCTTTCCCTCATCCCCGCCCTGCGCCCGGAATGCTCCCCCATGCCCTGGCGGCTGAGCAGTTCGTCCTCCCTTATCTCGAGAGGGATATCGCGTAATGCGGGCATATCCTCCTCCTTAAGGCACGTTCCCGCCTCGAGGCGGGAACGCGTCGATATCGTTCCAGCGGCAGGGGGCCGCTTGCAGCGAATCAACCGTCGTTATCTTTTAATATACCCCGTACTCCCTGGTGAACTCGACCATGGCCCTGACGTTCTCCGGTTTGGCCGTGATCAGCGGCAGCTCGGCGTCCAGGATGAAGCCCCCGCCTTCGGCTACTACGTCGATGACCTTCTTGCAGTAATCCCTGATCTCGTCGGGAGTGCCGAAGTTCAGCATGGATCCCGGCACGCCGCCGCTCAGGCACACCGTGTCGCCCAGTACCTCCTTGGCCTTGAAGAGGTCCGACTCGATGTGGTAGATGGCCTTCCCCCTGGGGATGTCCCTTATGGTCTCCAGGCGGTCGTCGTAGATGCCCTCGGTGTAGAGATAGGGCGTGAATCCCTCGTCGATGAGGGCCACCATCAGCCTCCTCAAGGACGGCCAGAAGAACTCCTGGTGCTGTTCTTCCGACATGAAGCCGCCGGCGGCCTTGTGGATGGGTATGAACACTATCTTGGTCATAGCCTCTCCCATCCTGGCCTGCATCAGGGACCATTCGATGATCCACGGCGTTACCCTGTCCACGGCCTGCTTCAGTTTATCCGGGATGCGGTACATATCGATCATGCATCCCTTGGTGCCCCTGAAGAAGTCGGCGAAGTAATCGAAGGGGGCTATGGAGATGGCGAACATGATAGGAGGGTAGCCAAGGCCTATCATCTCGGAGAAGAACTCCATCAATCCGCCAAACCAGGCCGTGCCCTCGCGAGCCGCGGCTATAAGCGCCTCGAAGGCAGCGGCTACTTCCGGCGCAGCGAAGCCGGGCAGTAACTGCGGCAGGCCCGCGTAATAGGAGACCATCATGTGCATGGGAGGAAGGTTCCTGAAGGGCTCCAGCTCCGCGGCGATCCTCGGCCAGTGCCTCCTGATCACGTAATCGGTGGGATCGTCCAGGAACCAGTCGTAGTCCTCGGCGGGCATGGCCTCGTAGCTCTGGCTTCCGGGTTCCACGAACTGGTAGACGCTGTCCGAACGCACTCTGCTGGCCTCCTCCCTGGCACCGGCCCATTTCAGCTGCCGGAAGTTGAGGGTGTCGGACATGGGCCCAGACATGAAGATAGCCGGAGGCATGAAGGCATCGAAGTCCAGCTCGGTGATGGTCTTCTTGCTGGCGGCGGCGGCCTTGGCGACGTCGTACATGGCCTCGTCCCAGCTCAACCCGGCGTACTTGACGAAGAAGCCGCTGTCCAGTGGAGCCACCGGAACCCTGTCGGGGACCTTTAGCTCTACTGCGTCAAATATTCTCCCTTTCTTTTCCTGTAAAAGCTCCTGTGGCGATGCGGCCATCCTACTCACCTCCCGTCCATTTCTTGGCCAGGGCTACGGCGTCGCCGGCGAAGCGCCCGAAGGAGTCCGCGCCCACGTATTCGCTCACCGAATCGTTGAGCACGCCTCCCCCGACCATGATCTTCACCTTGTCCCTGAGCCCGGCCTCCACTATGGCCTGGACGGTATCCTTCATGGAATCGAAGGAGAGGGTCAGAAAACCGCTCAGCCCCACCACCGGGGCCCCGGTCTCGGAGATCTTGTCCACGAAGGCCTGCGTCGGAACGTCCACGCCCAGGTCGATGACCTCGAAGCCGTTGACGTCGAGCATGAATACCACGATGTTCTTACCGATGTCATGGATGTCTCCCGCCACGGTGCCGATGATCACCTTGCCCAGCTTCTCGGCCTCGCCCCCTGCGCCCTCCGCCAGCTTGGGCTTGACCATCCGGGTCAGGGCCTCCACTATCTCTCCGGCGTATAACATATCCGGGATGAAGTACTCCCCATCGGAGTAGCGCTGGCCTACGATGACCAGCGCCTCCCGGGCGTCGTCCAGGATCTTCATGGGGTCCTCACCCTCGTCCAGTCTCTTGCGCACGATCTGGAGTGCTTCCTCCTCTTTCAGTTCCACCAGCTTGCTGACCAGATCTTCCGCCATTCTCATCCACCTCCCAGGTCGGTGTCGGAAGTTGAACCCCCTGGGTCTTCCCTCCTTCGCAATTGCTCCCCCAGGGGTCTCTGACTGCTTATAGGCGGTATTGTTGAAATACGTGACCTGGCTCCATCATGCCAGGCAAGATCGATACGTTATGCGGGCTCCGACAATATGACACACTTGTATTCTTCCCCTGCCTCGTCACAAACAAACAGCTTAAGCCGGCATTTTCCTGCAGCTTTCCCTTTTTTCGGGTTCACATGATGGTGCACATCGTGGCTTTCAGTTCCTCTCGGAGAAGAACCTGGCCCTGGGACTCTTTGCCCGGGCATCGCTATCCGTATCTGCATAACGGGTTCTCCTCACCCATCCCGCCGGCCCGCTGGCGCCGGCCTCCTTCAGCTGCGCACAGTCCGTCCAACCGCAGTAATGATTGCTGAATGTCCTGAACCGGGGCATGAAAACGCGGGCCCTTTATAGCAAGAGCCCGCGCTGCGATCGCGTCTGGCAACGTCGATCTTATGAGGAAGCGATCGGTATCCTTTTCTTGCCCTCTACTGCCGTCTCGGCTGCCGCGCCCTTTACGCGCACCTCCAGGATGCCCTCCTTGAGGTCCGCCGAGATATCATCTTCCTTCACGTCTCGCGGCAGCTGCACGGTGCGAGTGAAGGCGCCGGAATAGCGCTCTCTGCGGTAATAGTCCTTCTCCTCGATCCTTTCCTCGTGCTCGTGCTCTCCCGATATGGTCAGGCAGGAGTCCTCCAGGCTCACGTCGACCTCCTCGGCTTTGAACTCCGGCAGGTCCAGCTTTACGACCACGTCTTCCTCCTCGCTGTAGATATCCATCCTCGGGACGAAATGCTCCGAGTGCAACGGAAACTCACCGAGTCCCGCCAGAAAAAGACCGCGTGGAAACCACTCGCGATACGTAGAAGGCAAAAACGGGTTTGTCCATCTCACGATAGCCATCTCTCACACCTCCCCTCTTTTCGAAATCCTCTCTCCGCTACTTGGGATTTGATCTCAAGGGCAGGTCATAGTCGTCAGGCTCCCTGCACAAAGCTCTGCATATCATTCACAAAGTAGCACTCGTTATCGAGTCATGTATGAGACGCCGCTGTACGACCTCCCCTTTATACCTCATCCCTTTATTTTGTCCTCTGATTACATAAAAACAGATATACATATAATGGTAAATGACATTGGTCAAACGACGGCTGCCGGCTGCGGATTTTGCATGATCCAGGTCATGTAAGCACATGCATACGGGAAGAAACAGCACGATTTCCTTATCGGTCTCCGCCCGTCTCCGCCCCATCTTCCTCCTCTCCAGCTTCCTCCCAGACCTCGTATCCTTCATGCAGGAGAAAGAGGACTATGACCATGCCGGCGATGGGGTCCGCCTGCCAGAACCCGAAGAGATAATTGAGCCCGAGGCCCAGGAGAAGGGCTAGCGATAGGAATGCGCAAGCAAGCGTCTCCTTGGAATCGGCAACCAGCGCCTTGCTCCCGATACGCTCACCGGTGTCCTTTTTCATCCAGGCAAGGATCGGCATCACCACGAGAGAGACGATGGCTATGATAATGCCGGGCAGGGAGGCTTCCGGTTCCGCTCTGCAGACGAGCTTCTCCACCGCTTCGTAGAGGACATAAGCGCCGAGGATGAAGAAGGTCAAGGCGACGAAGCGCATCGCCCTCCTCTCTACTCTCTCCTCCCTTTCCCGCGAAATCTTGCCGTGTTTTTTCAGCCTCCAGACCAGCACCAGGCCGGAGAGGGATTCGACTACGCTGTCCATCCCGAAACCGATAAGGGCGATGCTGCCGGCAAGGGCACCGAAGCCGATGGATACCGCCGCCTCCACGATGTTGTACCCAACGGTGAAGTATTCCAGGTATAGACCCTTACGGTAGAGATCTTTCACGGGGATGCCCTTAACGCCGCAACCTTACGCCTGTGAGCGCGAAGGGCGCCTCGTGTACCTGAAGCGTTGGAGAGCGATTTCCATTCCGCTCTCGTGTGAGTATGCGAAGGATGAGGGTCAGGACTTCTTCCCTTCCTCTTTCTTATCGAAGGCGTTCTGCGCATCGCAATTGGGGCACTTCTTGGGCTTGCAGCGGGAATCCCTGACGTAACCACATTTTTTACACACCCAATCCGCCATCTTCTTCTCCTCCCGTCCGTCTTCCGCCTGAGAACCTGGATCAATCCGGAGCATGCGATTAATATCACCGTTTAATATGGTGCCCGCGGGAGAGAAGAAAAAACGTCTCCTGCCCATACACGTTATAGAGAGAACTTATGGCAAGGGCACAATCACCCCTTGAGGGATTTCATGGGCATCCTGCTGGCCTAGTGGGAAAGCTTACCGTGGCGTTGCTTGAACCTGTTCAGCAGGTCGGATACCTCGTCCAGGTTCGCGGCCCACATATCCAGGACCTCCATCCCCTCGGGCGTCAGGTTATATACCTTGCGCGCGGGTCCCGATCCCGAATCGTCCAGGGAGCTCTCGGCAAGCCCGGCCCGCTCGAGGACGCGCAGCAGCCGGTAGAGGAGGGAGGGGTCCATTCCGCCCTGGCCGATCCCGAACTCCTTGAGCCTGCCCATGAGCTCGTACCCGTGCATGGGTTCCTCCGCCAGCAGCAACATCACCACCGGCCGCAGGAACCTCCTGGTGTTGTCGGTGCCGAAACCGGGGATATCGATGGGCATGCCGCCGGTCATGCGTCCGTGGTGGGTCATCCTCGGGTGGTGAAAATGGGTGCCGCAGCTTCCCTCCGTCCCCTCGTGCGTGTTTCTCCACAACATCTCCGTCATCCTCCTTTAAACTCAAGACTGACTTGCTTTCTGAACTGATTATTCTACAATAGAGACTTTTAGTCAATAGTTGCGCAATACTAATATTATGAACAGGCAATACGCCGTTGATTTCGCGATCTCGTGGAGCTTTGCCAAGCCCAGCTGAGGCTTATATCTGCCGGGATCCTTATTATCAGGTGCAGCTGGAACCGGTCTCAGCCGGCCTGTCCCTAAACATGAATAACGGGGCTCGATGCGAGGGGAAGGGAGATAGTGAGGAGATCGATTCCCAGTTCGTCGCCGGGGTTTGCCTGCAAGCGGGAAATGGGATCAGGCCTCCTGCGCTCAATCATCGGCCAGCAGGGCTTCGGTGACGGTTACGGGCTCGTAACCGGAGGCGCGCAGGTCCCTGATGATGGCCGGCAGGGCAGCGGCCTTCTGGGAGGAGTACGCGGTGTGCATGACCACGATGGAGCCCGGGCGTACTTCGGACATGACCCGTGTATGGAGGGTCGCGGAGGATATACCGGTATAATCCGAGGGGTCCACGCTCCAGTTAATGCTCAGGTATCCCATTGACTCGAGCTGGGCAATAGCTGAGGCGTTCCTCGCCCCGTAAGGGAAGCGGAAATAAGGCCGTGGGGAATATCCGGTCACGCGCGCTATAGCCGCTTCAGCCATGACGATCTCTGAATACCTCCTCTGCGGCGATGACGCAGCGAAATCGGGGTGGCTGTAGGAATGGCTCGCAACCTCGTGCCCCTCATCCGCCATGCGCTTGATCAGGCTTGGATAGGCGTCGGCGAAAGACCCGAGGACGAAGAAGGTGCACCGCACATCATAGGCGGCGAGGACATCGAGTACGACCGCGGTCGCCGTCGGGTCTCCCTCGACATCGAAGGTCAGGGCTACGCACATGCGGGATGTCTTGCCGTTGAATATCTCTTTCCACCCCAGGGACTGCGCCAGCGCGACGCGATCCACGCTCTGCCACTCCGGCAGGATGCTGTGATAGCGGAAGTACATGGGGCGCTCTACCACCAGGGGAACGCCGTTGGTGGCGCGCACCGCGATGGAGAAGTCGCCGTGGGCGT
>JAFGDU010000082.1 GCA_016931915.1 Actinomycetota bacterium | reverse complement strand
TTATTCCTGGCTTGCCATGAGTGAAGACGGGAAAGATGTTCTTTCCCGTCTGAATCGAATGGTGGGGGAGGGAGGATTTGAACCTCCTGGTGCCCCGGTTCATGAATACGGTGAAGCACCGAGAGTGCCGGTGCGCCGCGCCTGTTTATGCTGCGCATTGCAGTGCAAGGCGCGCGACCGAGGCGTACTCTGCGAGTACGCCGCAGGGAGAGGAACGCAGCAGACGGGGATGCAGCGGTGATCGAATGCCGGCGTATTCATGGATCGGGGCACTGAGGCTGCGCCAACGGATTTACAGTCCGGGAAATACGGTTGTTCTCGGTTTTCGACAGTTGCTCTCAGTCGCTCTGAGTTGCACATATCCTGCGCTTCTTGCAGATTCGAGTTGTCCTCAGTTGCTCTCGGTTTTCCTCGCTTGCGCTCAGTTATATTGACTATGTGTTGACCGGAATTGGTTTTATCTCCAGTAAGTGAATTTCCCGCAAATCAGGTTTCATGCCATACCTGTCTGACGAAGGCCTAGTTCGGAGCCTGTAGGATGTCCGCTTCGCCACAATCACCTGCCGTTAATACTGGCTCAGGCTCTATATGCCACCCGCTTCTTGAACGTCAAGCCACCAGGGTCGAACGGCCCGCTGGGACCGGATAAAATTAACCAGACCAAAGCCATGGGGACAAGAGGTCTCCAATGGCCGATACCCACAGAGCTGATCTATAGTCCTCTCGCGCGACATCATTCATCAACCCTGCGTTTTGTATCCATACCAAGGAGGCCGGCCAGGTTCTGGCCGAAGATCTTCCTGCGGTCCTTCATGGTGATCTTCGGATAGCCATAACCCTCGCGCATGTCCTCCGGAATCTGAAATTCGCGCAGGCCTCTCACGGCGGAACCGATCTGCATTCCGAAACCGGCATAGTCTGTACCCCACACTATCCTATCGGGCCCCACGAACATCAGCGCCTCCCCAATGATGTGGGCGAACTTGCGCGGTGCCGTTATGGCCCACGGCACCAGTAGGGAGAGGGAAAGGTAGACGTTGGGGTGGCCCATGGCCACCATGTTTAAGTCATCGCAGTAAGGATAGCCCATATGGAAGGCGAGGATCTTAAGATCGGGGAAGTCCCTGGCCACGTCATCAAGCAGGATGGGAAGAGCGTACTTGCTCTTTCCTGGAGGGACCCAGCAGAAGCCCGTATGGATGGAGAGGACGATCTGGAGCTCCTCCGCCTTCTCGTAGAAGGGCCAGAGGTCAGGATCGTTGATATAGGTATCTTCGGGGGGATAGAACTTGAAGATCTTCGCCCCCCTCTCCTTCACCCAGTACTCGAGCTCCCAGATGGCGTTCTCTACCCCGCGGAACTTGATGGGAGAGAGGTTGGGTTCATAGATGAGGCGGTCCGGATTGGCATCCACCACCTCGGCCATCTCCCCGTTAGTCGCCCACCTGCTTGAATAACCCGTGCTGTCCATCATTGACTCCGGGAGGAGGCAGGCTACATCCACCCCGTACTTGTCCATTGCGCGTAGGATGTTGTCCGGAGATGTGTCCTTCTGCATCTCCCACGACTCCGCCCCCTTGAGTACGGCCGGCATATTGCCTGAGGTCAGCGGTCTCTGGATTGAATGGATAGCCTTCCACCACATCTGGACACCCGGAAAATGATTAACCGGCTCCATGTCTCCTATGAGGTGGCATTCGGGATCTATCTTGAAGAAATCATCCTTTTCAGCTGCATCCTTGTCCATCACAACCTCCATGGTCTCGGTCCTTCGTTCAATGTCTAGATTCACAGGGTGAGGAACACGCTCTTCAGGCGTCTACGCTGTATCGTTCTATTAACTTGCGGCGCAGGACCTTCCCCACCGTGGACTTGGGTAGGTCATCCTCGAAATATATCGCTCTGGGAGTTTTATATCCCCCCAGCCTGTCACGGCAGAATGCGATTATCTCCTCCTCCGAAGCCTCACGTCCCGGCTGCAACACAACCGCCGCCTGCACGGCCTCCCCCCACTTCTCGTGCGGGATTCCGAACACAGCCGCTTCCAGAACCGCCGGGTGCTGATAGAGAATTTCCTCGACCTCGTTGGGGTAGACGTTCTCACCGCCGGAGATGATCATGTCTCCCTTGCGGTCTACCAGGAAAATGAAGCCATCATCATCTTTGTATCCAATATCACCCGTCCACAGCCAGCCGTCGCGCAGCGCTCTACGGGTCTGTTCCTCGTCCTTCCAGTAACCCAGCATGATGTTCTTCCCGTACACGGTGATCTCGCCTATCTCATCCGTATCGCACTCACTCCCATCCTCGCGGCGGATCTTTACCCTGGCGTTTATAGTCTCGCGCCCCACCGATTCGCTCCGTTTCACCAGCTTGGGGTCACCTTCCATGGCATAGTCCTGGACATCCAGACTGGACACGGCCGAAGCGGACTCGGTGAGACCGTACCCTTTTCTCAGCTTCAGCCCAAAGATCTCGATACATCTCTGCATAGCATCCGAGGCTATGGGGGCACCGGCTACGGAGAAGCTCGCCACGTGACGGAAGCTCATCTCCTCTATACCTGGCACCTCCAGCATGTTTATATATACTGTCGGCACGAGGTTGACCACTACCGTTTTTTCCTCGATGATCTGCTTTACGACGCTCTCCGCCTTAGCGCCACGGTTGATGACCACACAGCCGCCCATCATGTGAAAGAAGAACGGCTGCCAGTTAGAGATGTGGAAAAAAGGGAGCGCGAACAAGGTGCGCAAGCCCGGCAGGACCATCGCGCGTTGGGAGATGGCTATCCCCATCAGTGCGGAGAGGAGATTGCGATTGGAGATCATGACCCCTTTGGGCAATCCGGTGGTGCCGCCCGTATACATCAGGATGACCATGTCGTTCTCGTCCAGTTTCTCCCAATCAGGCTCGTCCTCGGTACCCATACGCATGACGTCCTCGTATGGGATCATTCCCTCAGCATTCTCGTCTATACTGATGTATTCTCGTATAGCCCCCAGTTCTGGCCGCATCTTTCCGGCCAGCTCGAGATAATCACCTCCAACGAACATCCCTACGGCATCCGAATGGTTGATTATATAAGTGAGCTCCCGCTGCGAAAGGCGGTAATTGAGGGGAACGGCTACCATACCATTCTTGGCCAGCGCGTAGTAAATCTCCATGTATTGATGGCAGTTCTCAGCCAGCACCGCGATGTGGTCACCCTTCCCGAATCCCATGCAAACGAGGCCGTTGGCGAGCCGGTTTATCTTCCGGTTGAACTCGGGCCACTTGAGCCGAGTTTCCTCGAAGACCACCGCTTCGGTATCTGGGAACCGCCTGGCGTTGAGCATCGGGATATCCCCAAGATAGATCATTTCCCCTTCCTTTCCGTCTTGTCATCCCCTAGGTGAACTTCCGACTTTGCTAGCGGAAAAGTCCCCGTCCGCCACCAGGCTCTCTACTCTCCTCATACATCCTTCAAACCGTATGCTTGCCGTTAATAGCTCTTCGGCAAGCCCAGCATGTGAGCGATCTGGTTCATGGCCATCTCGTCGGTGATGGGAGCGAAGACCATCTGCTTGTAATCGCGGAAATGGCGCTGTATGTCGTACTCCATGGTAAAGCCGTAACCCCCGAATATCTCCATACCCTTGATGGCGCAGTATTCCGAGGCGCGGGCGGCAACCACCTTGGCCATCTGGGCCTGGATATGGGCGGGCTTACCCAGCAGTCCCATGGCCACGGTGCCATAGATCAGGTTGCGGGCGTTCTCTATCTGGATGGCCATCTCGGCCAGATAGCTCTGAATGATCTGGAACTGGCCGATGGGCTTGCCGAAGGCTTGGCGCTCCTTGGCGTATTCCAGGGAGTCCCGAAAAGCCGCGTTGGCTATCCCCAGGGACAGGATGGCGGTACTCACGCGTTCCTGGTTCAGAAGGGCCATGGCCAGGTTGGGACCCTGCGAGCCACCGCTTGACTTCTTGCCGCTCGACTCCCCCCCGCCGGAGGATTTCCTGTCCACTACGCCCTGCACCAGGAAACGGTAGGCTTTGTTCAGCGGCCCCAGCAAGCTCTGTTTTGGGACCCGCACGTCGTCGTAGAAAATCTCGCTACAGGCGCAGGCGTGACAGCCCAACTTGGGAATGGTGCGGATGGTGAGCCCCGGGGTGTCGGAAGGTACTATGAAGATAGACCAGGATTCCCGGGGGTTTGCGGGATTCTTATCGGTGACGGCGATGGTGATGATGTAATCAGCTACATGAGCGGCGGTGATGAATATCTTCTGCCCGTTGATGACCCATTCGTCCCCGTCCAGCACGGCGGTTGTGCTCAGGGCACCCAGGATATCAGTCCCCCCGCCGGGCTCGGTCAGGGCCATACACATCTTTGCCTCGCCCTTGAACAGCGGCTGCAGGAACCGCTGCTGCTGTTCCGGACTGCCAAGCATGAAGATGAAGCCCTGCCCGAAAGAGATGGAGGCCCCTATGGCCAGCATCACCGCCACCGAGGCGGTGGCGATCTCCTCCTGGATGACCAGGTAGTCGTAGGGGGTACCACCCAGTCCCCTCTCGAATACCCCCCAGTCGGCCAGCTTCTTCCAGAGGTCGTCGGGAGGAAAATCGCAGTTCTCATCCATCCACCTGACGTACTCCGGACTCAGCTCTTTGTCGCAGAACTCCTTGATGGAGGCGCGCAGCAAGGATATATGCTCCTCGTCCCAACCGTAATAAGGCATTTTTCTTTTCCTCCTCAGGCGCCCTTGAACTCAGGATCGCGCTTTTGCATCCAGGCGATCACTCCCTCGGCGGCATCAGCGGTGGTGCCGAGCCACATGATGGCTCCACGCTCCACTCCCATGGCAGTGTCCATGTTCTCAAGATCGATGGTTGTGTTGATCACGGTCTTACATGCCTGGATGGCGAGGGGCCCGACTTTTTTCATCCTCTCCAGCAACTTTAGAACCTCGTCCTTGAGCTTATCCGGAGGACAAACCAGGTTGACCAGCCCCAATTCATGCGCCTCATGGGCATCTATACGCTCCGCGGTCATGATCATCTCCTTCGCCCGGCGCGGCCCGATAGCCCGGGGTAGACGGACAGTCCCTCCCCAACCCGGCAGGATACCCAGGCGCCCCTCAAGGAGGCCCAGCTTGGCCGTCTCCGAGGCGTAGACGATGTCGCAGCAGAGCACCAGCTCCAATCCCCCGGCGTAGCAGTAGCCGTTGACCATGGCGATGACCGGCTTGTCCAGGTTCTCGATAAGCCTGCATACCTCGGCCCCACGGTTTTTCATGAAGTCCCACTGCCCCACCCGGTCCAGCTTGGCAAAGATGCTGATGTCACCTCCAGAGCTGAAAGATTTATCGCCCGCTCCGGTCAGCACCACCGCCCGGATGGAGCGATCCGCGTTGATCTCCCGCAAAGCAGTGATAAGGTCTAATTGTATCTGGTCGGTAAGTGCGTTACGCATCTCCTCGTTATCGATTGTCAGCCAGCAGACCTCGTCCTCGATGTCGTAACGCAGATTCTCGAATTGCGGCACGCTCATGTTTCAGATTCCTTATTCGCTCTATCCCAGCTCAGGGAAGGTGAAGTCCGAGCCAACCGGCTTGAACTTGGGTAGGCTGATCTCCTCGGTGACGGGGTGGAAGACCACCTCCACCTCCATGTTTGGCTTGAGTGCCCAGTAGTCGTCGTAGCCCACCAGCATGCTGCCCAGCCGCACCTTTTCGTCCAGGTCAACCATGCAGATGACGTAGGGGACGTCTTCCTTGAAATCGGGGGGCGCCCCCTTCTCCACCAGGCTGAAGCTGAAGAGCTTTCCCCTGCCCGTCGCCTTGATGTACTTGAGGTTCTTTCCCTTGCACTTGGGACAGACCTCGCGAGGATAGAAGATGTTCCTGTCGCAGTCGTCGCAGTGCTGTACGAGCAGCTCTCCTCTCTTGGCCGCCTCCCAGAACTCCTTGGTATAGGGCCTGATCTTGGGAAGGGGTTTGGTATATGCCATGATATCCTCCTTTTTTACTATTCCATATC
>JAFGDU010000081.1 GCA_016931915.1 Actinomycetota bacterium | reverse complement strand
GTCTACCGGCACGTCGCCCTGTCCGTCACAGGTGTAGTCCTCCCACTTCATACCGCAGATGGATAGATAGCGGGCGTTGATGAAGTCCACACCGTATACATGAGGAGGAGGCGGAGGCGTCGGCGGGCAGCAGAAGATGCCCAGCAAGATACCGCTGTCGCCACAGCCCAGATGGACCTGCCTCTCCCCGCTGGCCGGGTTCTTGGGGTACCAACCCGGGTCCAGGATCTCCTTGACGGTGTAGTCGCCGGGGAGAAGGTTATAGAAGCAATAATCGCCGTTCCCGTCCGTGACCGTTGTGTCCACGAGAGCGCCACTCGCATCGTAGAGCTCGATGGTCACTCCGGCTACCGGGGGCTCGCCCTCTTCGTGCTCGCCGTCGCAGTTGAGGTCCTCCCACTTGGTGCCGCAGATCTCGCCGCGGCGGGCGTTGACGAAGTCCACGCCGGTCACGCGGGGCTCAGGCGGGCAGCAGAGGGTGCCTGACCCTGTGATGCCGCTGCCGTCGAGGCCAAGGTGGACATTACGTTCTCCGCTGGCCGGGTTCTTGGCATACCACCCGGGGTCAAGGAGCTCCTTCACGACGTAATCGCCGAGCGGGATCCCGTTGAAGCAGTAATGACCTCCGTTGGCGGTGACGGTCCTCACCACCTCCGTGCCAGCGGCGTTAAGGAGAACGATGGTCACGCCGTCCAGAGGTAGGTCACCCTGTCCGTCGCAGGTGTAGTCCTCCCACTTCATGCCGCATATCGAGCCGAGTACGGGTTTGTTGAAGCAGAAGGTCGCGTGGCTGATGTCCTTGCTTTCGGGGGCGGTAAGGCCCGTGTCGCCAGAGGTGCCTGCAGGATAGTAGTAGACATAGGCCTTGGTGCTGGCCTTCACGATCACGCAGCATACCGGATACAGGGATGACCAGCTGAATACCTTGCTGTTAGCGTCGTAGATGGTTATGGTATTGCCTCCCCCTGCAGTATAGGTACCATTGGAGGGTGCGCTGTTGATCTTATAGGCATATTCGCAGAAGCACTTGGCTTCTACACACTCGAAAGCTGCGTCACCTGACGTCCAAGAGTTGAACAATACCGGCTCAACCGAGGCCATCGACTCAACCTTGGGTTCCTCGGACTCGCCGGCGAGCGGGAGAGGCTCGGGGTCGGATAGCGCCGCTCCCTCGCCGGCCTGGAGTTCAATGGCTTCGGAGAGGCCATTGTCCACCGGCAACACCGTCTCGTCCGAGGGCTCGTCGGGTTCGCTGGCCTTTTCCTCTAACAGGCTGTCTTTTCCTGCTACGCCGTTCGTTTCCCCACCCTCAACAATGGATAGCTCCTCGGCCGGCTTCTCTTTCTCCGTTACCGGGGCCGCTGAGATCAGTCCCGACATCAGAGAAAGTAGCAACATGGTTATGGTGGCGAGGAGCGCGATCCATTTTTTGAGGCCTTCCAAATAACTCACCTCCCTTTCTTTCGCGTCATTGCATGACTGACCGGAAGAGCGATGCCTCAACCGGCAGGCATTACTCATCCAGCCGGATACGGAAGAAAAAGAGTGAAGGTAAAGTAGAAGTGGAGAAAACGGATACGATGTGCTTTTCGTATGTTCTCTGCTTTGACATCTACGCCGATTGAACTTCGGCCACGACCGGGAAATCTGCCCATTTTCCGGCCCGAGCCTCTATCTCCTTTTCCCTATCCCTTCGCTCTTTTTTGTCTCCTGTACCCTATCTATAATAATGCCCGATCATCTTCGATGACCGGGCCGGTTTCACCATTAGCTCCCCGCGTCCCAGGTGACCATGTCGAGGACGCGGCTCGAAGCTTTCACCGGTGTTTCGAATCTATTTCTTGTCTCGTGGCTATTATACCATTTATATACATTGTACCCCAGTTGGAATGGTTACTAACACTAAAGTTACGGCAGGCTTGCGACAAGAGTTTACTTAGGGATAAGTGCAGGTCCTTCTACGACCAGCATGAGAGGAAAGCGGGAGAGAAGTTGCAGATACAGAGTAGGAATGCGTACAGGGATAACGGATTCATCGAATAGACATCATGTGGAGTAAAAACCAGGTGCAGATAGGGGAAGGGACCCCTTGCGGGGCCCCTTCAAGACGACGTTATGAACGTCAGCTTCTGCGCAGTTGCAGCAGCCCTAGCATAAGTGCCATCAGTCCGAGCAGCATAAGCGCCGCGGCGGCAAGGAACAGCGGGAGCTGATCCCAGCCGGTGGCGGGCAGTTGCTGGGGCCCGACGACCTCAGGTGTCACTTCGGGTTCGATGACTGCGGGCGCTGCCTGGACGATAAAGTTGAGGAAGGGCTTAGACACCTCCAGGTCGGCATCGGGTTGAACGGTAACCTCTATTGAAGTAGATGCCAGCGTCTGGATGCCTTCTCCTGCAGGGTAAGTCTCCTCGATGGTGTAATCGCCGGGCAGCAGGTCGGTAAACTGGTACATGCCGTCGGAGCTGTCGATCATGGTCATGTCGATCTGCTCACCGTTCTGGTAGAGCGTTATAGTGATGGGTATATCGGACCCATCCCACAGCTCCGTGTCTACGGATGAATCGTAATTACCATTGGTATTGGAGTCGACGTATTTATACCCGGTGATCGAGCGCTTCGGTGTATTGCCGAAGTACACCACAGCATCCTCTCCGCAACTCAACGTATAGACCAATGGGTTTGGAGTGGAGGGGAAGTGTCCGGGCGGCACGGTGGACTCGTCCACCTCTATGGTGTAATCGCCCGGCTTCAGCTCCGACAGGAAGCAGAAGTAACCATCCTCGTCGGTCACGGTGGTCTCGTCTATCCCATCGCCGGTGAGGGTGACGGTGACGCCTGCTATGCCGACCTCGTCCTCGTCCTCGTCCATGATCCCGTCTCCGTTCAGGTCGAGGAACTTGTAACCGCAGATGGACCCGTAGGGCGCATTGCCGAAGAATACCTCGGCGTTTCCTCCGCAGCCAAGCTCGACGACGGCCGGATTGGGCGTGGAAGCGTAATGTCCCGGCGGCGCGGTCGACTCGTCGACCTCGACGATGTATGTACCGTGCACGAGGCCTTCGAAGCAGAAGTGGCCCTCTTCGTCGGTCTCCGTGCACAACGCGAGGCCGTTGCCGTTCTCCTCTTCGAGCGCAACAGGCACCGCGCCGTTCTGCTCCTCCATGCTCAGACATACCGTGACCCCGGGGATGCCGAGCTCGCCATCGTCCCATTCGCCGTCGCAGTCCTCGTCTAGGAACTTGTAACCGCAGATGGACCCGTAGGGCGCGTTGCCGAAGAGCACTTCGGCGTCCTCGCCACAGCCAAGCTCCAGCACGATCGGGTTGGGCGTGGAGGCATAGTGCCCGGGTGGCACAGTGGATTCGTCGACCTCGACGGTGTACTCTCCCGGCTTCAGTCTGCAGAAGCAGAAGTGGCCTTCCTCATCGGTGATCGTGCACCAGCCGCCACAGCAGTTGTCTTCGGAGACATCGGGGGGAAGCTGGCCGTTGGTCCCCTTGCTCATGCATACTTTTACTCCCGGGATGCCGGGCTCGCCCTCGTCCCATTCGCCGTCGCAGTCCTGGTCCAGGAACTTGTAACCGCAGATGGACCCGTACTCGGCGTTGCCGAAGTTGACACAGCGGCGGTGCTTGCCGCAGCACAGCATCACATGTACTGGATTCGGGGTAGTGGAATAGAAGCCCCTAGGCGACATCTCGAACACGCGATAGCAGCCGGGCTTCAGCTTCCTGAAGCAGTAACGGCCGTTCTCATCGGTCTGCGTACAGTCCACGCAACCGTGCGTGCTTTCGATGGAGATGTCGTTTTCGCCGCCACACTTGAACAGGCAGATGGTCACGCCCTCCATGGGCGGCTCGCCCTTGTCCCACTTGCCGTTGCAGTTCTGATCCCAGAACTTATGACCACATATGGAGCCGTAGGGCGCGTTGCCGAAGATGACCAGCACTTCCTTGCCGCATTCCAGCCACACGGATACTGGGTTCGGCGTAGAGGCGTAAAGACCCCACGGAGCGGTGGATTCGTCAACGGCGACGCTATACTCGCCGACCAGGCAGGACGGTTTGAGTTCCTTGAAGCAGTAGTAGCCGTTA
The DNA here is from genome assembly GCA_016931915.1 of Actinomycetota bacterium. Classification (GTDB taxonomy): domain Bacteria; phylum Actinomycetota; class Geothermincolia; order Geothermincolales; family RBG-13-55-18; genus SURF-21. The sequence continues at coordinate 9,491 of JAFGDU010000081.1, read as the reverse complement.
CGATCGGTCCTTCCGCACACCTCGCCGTTGAGGATCACCTTTACCCCGGGAATACCCGGCTCGCCCTCGTCCCATTCGCCGTTGCAGTTCCTGTCGAGGAACTTGAATGCACAGATAGAACCATAGGGCGCGTTGCCGAAGTACACTGTCTTGTGCATCCAGCAGGGCCAGGCCAACCACACGAACACCGGATTGGGGGTGGAGGAATAGTGCCCGGGTGGCACCGTTGACTCGTCGACCTCTACTTTGTAACAACCGACCCAGAGATCGGTGAAACAGAAATATCCGTTGCCATCGGTCCACGCGCACCTCTTGCCGTTGAGGATGATCTTCACACCCTCGATACCCGGCTCACCATCGTCCCACTCGCCGTCACAGTCCTCGTCCAGGAACTTGTAGCCGCAGATGGAGCCGCCGCAACACATGGCTTCAGACTCCGGCGCGGTCTCGACAGCAGGCTCCGGGAGTTCCTCCAGAGGCTCGAACTCTAGAGCGGCGGGGGTTTTTTCTTCGACCTCATACTTAGAGTTCGGTTCATCGTCCGCCGGTTCGCTTGCCGGATCCTCCTTGACGAGCTCCGTTAAGGTGTCTTCGACCGGCAGGGGGCTCTCCGCCGGTTCGTCTTCACTGGTGCCTTCGTCTTCGATCGGATCCTCGGCTTCCTCTTCTTCTACGAGCGGTTCCTCGTCCGGCGCTTCTTCCTCATCTGCTACCTCTTCAGCAGGTGCTTCCGAGGCGTTTTCCTCACTACCGGATGCGGTTTCCTCTGCTTGAGTTGAGGGCACGCCTTCCTCGGCCAGCGCCGACCCCATTCCAGCCAATAGAGTTACCAGCAACAGGGTGGTTATAGCAAGGAGAGCGATGCTTTTCCTCAGTACCGCCAATAAACTCACCTCCTCTTTTCAGGGTGCCGCTTCCCTCGAGATCCCGGGGATACTCCATGGCGCTAAAGGACTGTCATAGCGGATGTACCCCCGTGTTACAGGTACCACTCGGAGAGGGAAAGGACCCAAGGCGAGGATCTGTCGGTGAGTTCTCGCACTCACAAATATGAGGTCGAGGTTTAATCTGAATCGCCGCTATGCCTACGCCGAATGAGCTTATCGGGAGATCATAAACCTGCCCGTTTATATCCTCTAGCTCTGCAGCTCCCCCTCTTCGGAGCCCTTTCCGTCAACTCCACCGGTACCCTATATGAAAACCCGATCATCGTTGATGATCGGGCCGGTTTCACCATTAGCTCCCCGCGTCCCAGGTGACCAAGTAAGGGCGCGTCTCCCAGCTTCCCCTTGAGGATATTCCGCAGCTGCAATATCTGCGCCATCGAGCTCTATCCTAATATTCATTTTTTCCCATATTCCCAATATTTAAACTTAAACCGTCCTCCTAACAAAAAGCGGTAAAAAAGAAGAAAAAGCGTTCCTGTTAATCTCCATTGAGGAGCTTCAATCCAGAGGGGGTGAAATGGTTGATGTCGCAGAGAATCATCGGGTATTAATAGAAGGGGCGCTGGTCTGGATATGAGGAGGCTGACATAGAAGGCAATGTCATCAAGGCACTGGAATAGACAAGGTTGAGGCATGGATATGAAGTCCGCGTTGAAGATCACATTATGGATCCTGATCCTCCTTCTCGCCCTGTCTTTTGTCTTCACTATCGTCGGCAGTGCGTTAAATCACGATGGCTTTCTAAACGCCGGCATTATCGCTTGGCTGATTACATCCTCCTTGTTCTTCGCCTGGCTCGTGGTCACGATGCTGGCAAGAACCAGGAGATACAAGAAACGGGAAAGCAACAAAGCGAGCTGAACCAGTGCCGGGTCTGCGCAACAGTGATGATCCAACCCTGGACCTGCATGACATGTATCATGGCGATTCACCCGCATGTTTTATATGCTTAAAACACAAAAGAATAGAGGATTCAAAGATAAAGAGTTAGATAAGCCAAAGAGGAAGCGATGATGAACGTTAGGTAATCTGGTCACTTAAAACGTTTCTAGCCAATAGTGAAACCGGCCTCTTCAAAACCGAAAAGGCCGGTTTTGATTTACGGCGACAAAGGAGGGAATCAAAATGAACGAGAAGATTAAAACACTGGTAAGCATGATCATGGTAGTGGCCATTGCGCTGCTGCTGGCCTTTCCTTTCGTCCCGGCCATCGCCTCCGACAAGGAAACCTCGAGCACAGAGGTTTCGGCTTCGGAGGCGGTCGTCGCTTTGGAGGAGAAGGCAGTCTCACAGCAAGAGGCCTTGATATCGGAGAAGGATATCGGGCTCTCGCAGAAAGAGACCGTAGATGAAGTCGCTACAGGCACAGATAATGCCGCGGCGACAGAAGGGCTGGCAACACAGCTCGAGCGCGAGACGGCTACAATGCCGGTTAACGAAGAGCCCTGGGAGGTAACCAGCCTGGACATCTCCAAGGATGTCGATGTTGTAACGGCACCGGGATACGAGATCAGCCTGGAGAAGACGGCATCGGAATCCTACATGGAGATGATGGTCGGCGAGACCAAGAGCATCGAGTTCACCATCAACGTAGGCGCCCAGCTCGCCGACTCTTATTACATCGCAGGAAACATCTTCGTGCAGAACACGGGGGAGTGGCCGGCGGACGTGATAGCGGTTTCGGATACCGTCTGGTACAAGGCGGGAGGGCCCGCCTGGCTCCCGGCAACTTCCAACATAACCACCACGGTCCCCATGGGAGACAACGCCATACCAACGGGAGGACCCCATGTATATTCGTATGAAGGGACCTTCACCCTGCCGGTGCCGCTGGCAAGCGTCACCTCGATGAGCAACCTCATCGAGATCACCATCAGCAACAAGCCCGACCCCCCCAAGCCGGGGATGCAGGACTGGAAGTATCACTACCGCCAGGACTTCGCGAAGCCGGCCGCAGAAGGCTCCAGCGAGGTGTCCCTCGAGGACATCGAGACCATCACCCCGGACAGCGGCTTGAGCTACGAGATCAAGTCCGTGACCATCAACGGATCCGCAGCCGGGTCCCTCACCGGCCCCTGGGCACTGGATCTGGCCGATGCTCCCTTCACAATCATCATCGACAAGGACCTTACCGCCGAGGCGGCCGGGGAGTACATCCTCAACAACAAGGCCAGGATCGGCGAACTCACGGATGAGGTGGACGTGGAGATCGTGGTCGAGGAGGAGGACGGCCGGATACATGGCCATAAGTACATCGATCTCGATGGAGACGGGGAGCTCGACCAGGGAGAGCCCGAACTAGAGGGCGTCACCATCAAGCTCTACAAGTACGAGGAAGTGATCGAGGTGGCTGAGGCGTCGAGGCAGGCCTCCGGGACCATCCTCATCGCCGAGACCATCACCGACGAGAACGGTTACTTCTCCTTTACCGGTCTCGAGCCTGGTCTGTACCTGGTGGAGGAAGTAGTGCCGGAGGGCATGTATGCCACTTCGGAGAACCCCGTCATGGTCGAGCTGGGCTCCTCCGAAAAGGTATGTATCTACTTCCTCAATGCCGAGAAGGCCAGGGTGACCGGCGAGAAGCTGGACTTCAACACCCAGGAGCCCGTAGCCGGGGTAAAGTTCGTGCTCGAGGGCGATGAATTCTACATGGAGGTCTTCAGCGGCGAGGACGGACAGTTCGACTTCGGTTGGCTGATGCCGGGCGAATACCTCCTCTACGAGATAGTGCCCGAGGGTTGGGTCGCCGTCTCCGAGACCGAGCACCAGGTGATACTGGAAAACGGTGACGAAGAGCACTTCGTGTTCGTCAACGAAAGGCTCTCCGCCATCTACGGCTACAAGTGGATCGACGTCAATGGAAACGGCGAGATCGACGACGCGGACGCCCGCTACGAGGGCCTGACCGTCGAGCTCTGGAAGGACGGCGCGCTCATTGCGAGCACGACCACCGACGAGAACGGGTACTTTATCTTCGAGGGGCTCGAGAGCGGCCAGTACGTAGTAATGGAGAAGGTGCCGGAAGGCTACTACGCCATCAGCGCCGCCGAGGTAGGAGTCATACTGGAGGCCGGCGAGGAGAAGATGGCGGACTTCCTCAACGCACCCCTAGGTGCGGTGCTCGGCACCAAGTGGCTTGACCTCACTGCCAACGGCCAGGCCGACGAGGGCGAGGAAGGGCTGGCCGGAGTCACCATCCGGCTGCTCGACGCCGAGGGCGAGGTGATCGCGAGCACGGTCACCGCCGCGGACGGTTCCTACTCCTTCACAGGCCTCGAGGCCGGCGAGTACAGCGTCGAGGAGATCGTCCCCGACGGTTACGTAGCCACCTCACCCATATCGGTCTCCTTCACCCTCTCCGCGGGAGAGGAAATGGTGATTGATTTCCATAACAACGTGCAGGTGGCCGGCGAGGTAGTAGTACCCGTCGAGCCCGCACAGCCGGAAGCCGGGCAGACCCTGCCGGTAACCGGATTCGAGATGAGCCTGCTGCTCATACTGATAGCATTGATGATATTGACCGGTACGTTCATCGCTTCCTACGGAGTGGTCAGGATAATGCGCACGCGTTGACCTGACGCAGGAGAATAAGGAGGAGGGCCCAGCCCTCCTCCTTCTCGGTGTGCCGGGTTGTTCGACACCTTGGGGGAGAAATACCCCCGTCTAACCCGACAGAGGGATCCTACCCACCAAGGCCCACCCGAGCCGGCTGGGATTGACGGACGTCATATGTGTTGGATCGTGCAGACCGTATGCTTGAAGCATGGAATGGATAAAAAAGTATGGTATAGCAGTTCTGGTCGTAGCGCTTCTGGCGGGTACGATCTTTTTCGTCCTGGTGCGGGGCGGGGAGAAGACGGATGAACTGGAGCTGCCCGAAGGAGGGACCGTCGAGGTAACACCCAACGACGAGATGAGAGTACGTACGGCCGAAGCGGACCCCGTCATCGACATCGAGACCTATACCCTCACCGTGACGGGCATGGTGGAGAACGCCTTGACGTTGTCCTTCGATGATATCCAGGCCTTGCCGGCGGAGGAGCGGCTGGTGGACCTTCCCTGCGTGGAGGGATGGACGGAGACCGCCCTGTGGAAGGGGACGCGGCTGGCGCCGCTGCTGGAGAGCGCCGGGGTGCTAGAGGGCGGGGACAACGTCGTCTTCTCCTCCCCAGGCGGATATACGACCTCTCTTACCCTGGCGGACATCGCCGAGACCGATCCCCTGCTGGCCTACGGGTCCAACGGAGAGATGCTACCCCACGAGCAGGGCTTCCCCCTGAAGCTCGTGGTTCCGGAACGGCTGGGGTACAAGTGGATAAAGTGGGTCACCACCATAGAGGTGATCTCCGGCGAGTACGAGGGATACTGGGAGAGCCGGGGTTATTCCAACGAGGCGGACGCCTCGGACCGTTGAGGGCGGTTCGTGGCTGGCCCGCATGCACCTCTAGCATCAATAGACCCGAGGTAATCAGGACCGGACGGTTCCACGCATAATCGTGCGATGATGTACAAGGATGTTCCACGCTCGAGAGGGGAACGAAAACGTCTATTGCAGACGGCCTTGCCGTTGCTACTGCCCTTCCCAATCCATCGCGGTTAATATATTACTGACGGCTGCGTGGTGAAGGCGTTCTGGGGGAGGAGGGAGCGATGGATGCGGATATTGTGGTTATCGGCGGAGGACCGGCCGGTATGGCGGCGGCACGGGCCGGAGCGGAGGAAGGCGCACGGGTCCTCCTGGTGGAGAAATGCGGCTTTCTGGGGGGAAGCCTCACTGCCTCCCTGGTGGGCACCATCGGCGGGCTATTTCTCAAAGATGGGGAGGCCATAGATTACGTCGTGGGCGGCCTGGCGCGGGAGTGCGCGGAGACGCTCAAGGAGAGGGGGCAGGCGTTCGGGCCCGTGCCCTGGGAGCAGACCGCCGTGCTGCCCCACGTACCCTGGGGGTTGAAGAAACTCTACGACGAGTGGTCCGAGTCAGCGTCAGGCCTCGAGCTGCTGCTGCAAGCCTGCCTATGCGGTGTTACGGTGGAGGGCAGGTGCGTATCCACGCTGCGCGTGCTCACGCGTGGTGGCGAGAGGGACGTAAAGGCACGGACGTTCGTAGATGCCAGCGGCGACGGGGACCTCGCATACATGGCCGGCGCCTCCATGGAGGGATCGCCGGTGCAGTTTCCCTCCATGAATTTCTACATGCACAACGTCAACGTCGGCGAGGCGTTGGGAGCGGGGTTGGCAACCCTGCAGACCCTGATCGGCGATGCCCTGGAAACGGGGGAGTACGACCTGCCACGCTCGGGTGGGGCGGTGATACCGACCATGCGTCCCGGGGAGGTCATCGTGGCCATGGGACGCATTTCCCTGCAGGGGCGGCCGGTGGACTGCACCAACGCTGAGGAGCTCACCTACGCCGAGCTGGAAGGCCGCAGACAGGCGGTGGTGCTGGCCGGCTTCCTGCGCGAAAAGATGCCGGGATTCGGCGAGGCTTACCTCGCCGACACCCCGTGCAGGGTAGGGATACGCTCTACCCGCCGCCTGGTGGGGCGCTACGTGCTCACCCGCGGGGACGTCCTGGAGGCGGCGGATTTCCCCGACGGCATATGCCATTCCGCCTGGCCGGTGGAGCTGCATGCCGAGGGCAAGGTCACGGTCCTGGAGTTCCCCCCGCCCGGCAAGAGCTATACGGTGCCGTTCGGGTGCCTGTTGCCGCAGGAGGTGGACAACCTGCTGGTGGCGGGACGCTGTCTCTCCGCGACCCCGGAGGGACAGGCATCGGCAAGGGTTTCCGCTACCTGCATGGCAATGGGGGAGGCAGCCGGCGTTGCGGCGGCGATGGCCTCACGCGAGGATGGCGACGTATGCGCGCTTGACTCCGAGGACCTGCGTGCCCGCCTGATGGAGAGGGGAGCGATTCTTTAAGATCCGCCTCCACCCCGAGTTAGGTTATGTCATAATGGGAGCGGCCACAGCATGGGAGGGGAACACGGAAACGGGGAGGTGAAGGTGATTGCAGCATAAAGAAGTGATCGTCTATGGAGCGGGGATGTCCGGCCTTATCGCCGCGTACAACCTGAAACAGGAAGGCCATGATGTCCTGGTGAGGGAGAGGGAGGCCTCCTTCGGAGGCTCGCGCATCTACAATCCCTCGACCCACACGACACCCCTGGATGTGGAGGCCACATCGCAGTATATAGGTATCGATATCTCTCCGGCCTTTCACCCCGTGGAATCCATATCCCTCTACCTGCACGACCTGTTGATCCCGTTGCCTGCGGCAGGGGCCTATACCGTGGAGCGCAGTTCGCGCCCCTCCAGCCTGGATGCCCTGCTGTACGAGAAGTGCCTCGAGGCGGGGGTGGAGTTCGAGTTCGAGCGGGAGCTGACCCGGGAGGAGCTCGCATCTCTTCCACCCGGCACCATCATCGCCTGCGGGCTCAACCCCGAGGCATATAAACTGCTGAACATGCCTTACGGCACATGGTATGGCTGGATGGCGAGAGGCGATGCGGACCGTTCCGGTTATTCCTGGATCTGGCTGGACGAGTGCATCACCGAGTACGGATATATCTCCTATTGCAACGATATCTATTACGACCTCCTCTTCTCCTACGGGCAGGAGGTGGACCGGGATTGCCTCGAGAGATACCGGGGCTTCCGGAGCCGCGTGGAGGGCGTAGATTACGGGGAATGGGAGTACGTCAGCGGCGCCGTGCCGGTGGTGGAGCCCGACAGCCCGCGCCTCATGCGCAACGGCCTGATCATGTGTGGAACCATATCCGGCGCCATAGACCCCTTCATGGGCTTCGGCATCTCGGGCGCCCTGGTGACGGGAAAGGTGGCGGCCATGGCGGTGGAGGACCCCGGCGGGGCAAGCGAGGAATTCCAGCGCTTCACCCGCAATTTCAACGCGGTATTCCACTTCAAGCAGGAGGTATGGAGCGGCCTGCGAGCGCGCGTCGACCTCCTGGAGGAGCTTGCCCGCATTCTCGGGCCGAAACGCTCCTTGCGTCTGATCGCAGAGGGTATCCGCAAGGGCAGAAAGAGCTCGGCCATACCCGGTTTCAGCCCCGTAAGCTGCAGTTGAGGAGGGTGATAGGAGAATCTCCCTGCAGCCCGCAGGTCCGGATTGCCCCGGCTCCGGGGCCGGTGGTTTGAACCTTTGGGCATGGTTTATACTCTAAATACCGTAGGCTTTCATCGCGGACGAATGCAGAGGGAACGCGGAAAGGAATGGAGACATGAAAAAGATCCTGGTCATGGTCCTCATGCTCTGCGTTATCGCTACCCTCGCCTTCCTTGCCGGCTGCGGGGGCGGTGAGGACGGCGGAAACAAAAGCAGCACGGAAAGCGAAAGTGACGTCAACAACGGGAACGGCACCGAGGCCGGTGGCGATGGGGAAGCCGAGGAGACAGAGGACGGAGAGCGCGAGATAACCGTGGAGGAATCCCAGGAAGAGGGCGGGGGCGGCACGGTCACCCTGGAGGGCGATAACGGCGAGGAGACCACCATAGATGTGCAGGAGCAGGCGCCCAGCGAGGAAGCCCTGGGAGCGCCCATATACCCCAATGCAGAGTATATCGAGGGCAGCGGGGTCAGCGGCACGACGACTTCCGGCGACAAAGAGCTCACGGCTGCCGGGGCGGAGTTCACCACCAGCGACGATATCAGCAAGGTGGTCAGCTGGTACAAGGGCAAACTCGGCGAGCCCATGTCGGCCTCCGCGGAGATAACGACTTGGATGTTCCAGGACCAGCAGGGAGCCATAACCACGGTCGTAGTGGAGCTCTTCGAGGGCAAGACCAAGATCACCATCGCCAAGGTTGCGGGAGATATCGATATAGATCTCTGAAGCGCCCCTGCTTCCTGCCGTGTGGACTACGCGCTAGGGGCAAGTGTTTCCCGGGGAGGGTGAATAGGCATATCGCGGCGGTTACCGCCGCGCTTTGTCGTCCCGGTACGTACGTCAGAATATCTGGACCTGGTTCCTTACCGTAAATAACCGTAGGACATAGCTTGGAGAGGGTTAAAACGGCCCGACCCGCAGAGAGGGAGGTTGCGATGGAATACGAGACCTTGAAATTCGAGTTGGAGGACGGGATAGGCCTGCTCACCCTGAACCGTCCGGATCGCCTCAATGCCATCAACGCCGTCATGCTGGAAGATCTCAACGCGTTCTGGAAGGAGATGCTGACGAGATATGAATGCAGGGTGATCGTGATGACGGGCGCCGGGGACCGGGGTTTCTGTTCCGGTCTCGACCTCAAGGAAGCAGCTAACCTCTCGGGTGGATTTGCCTCCGGAGGGATCAGCGGCGATACCATCCAGAGCGGGCAGAAACTGTTCTCGGATATCGTAGAGATGATGCGTTCCTGCCCCCAGCCCATCATCGCGGCGGTTAACGGCGCGGCAATGGGAGCTGGCCTGAGTTTCGCCATGGCCGCCGACGTACGCCTGGCCTCCCCGGCGGCTAAGTTCTGCGCCTCCTATATAAACATAGGCACCGGAGGTGCGGACATGGGCTCCAGCTACTTCCTGTGGCGCAT